>JAJFJK010000145.1 GCA_021774075.1 Nitrosomonas sp.
TTTATTTGGCTTCGCGCGTGTGGCTGTAAATACTGCCTATTGATGTTTACATACTACTTGAATATATTTCAAAGTCTCAGGGAAAGGTCAGGCTATACTCACAATGTTTGCTGACTTTCTGAGGAGACTCTAATTATAAAGACTTCCAAAGAGCCAACATCACTTTTGCTAATAATATTTAGCGCATATCTTTTATAATGTTATTCATCGCAACATGGACTATTTGCCCTTCCCAGCCAGGATTTAGTTGTTGCAACGCTTTTTCATCAATTCCCGCCCCCAAAACATTAAATTGGGATGATTCTGTTTGATTTTGCATCAAACATTACTCAGTTAAAATCCGGTTCTTCCATTGAATTGATAATTTTGGTAACTGGTATATTGTCTTGTACTTTGTGCCTTTAGTATTTCATGATAAAGATTGAGATATTCTTTGGCGCTTTTTTCCCAGGTGAATTGTGCTTTCATGCCATTTTTCATCAGTTTCTGCCATGTTCTGGATTTTGTGTAGATTTCAAGCGCTTGATCTACCGACTGACGCAATGCTTCTATGGTAGGTTGGTTGAAGACAAATCCAGTGGCGGTATTGTTTTTAATGGTTTCAGGGGTGGTGTCGATCACCGTATCAGCGAGCCCGCCTACATTGTGAACTATAGGAACGGTTCCATAGCGCAAGCTATACAGTTGATTTAGCCCGCACGGTTCAAAACGCGATGGCATTAAAAACACATCGACGCCGGCTTCAATCTGATGGGCAAGTTTTTCATTGTAACCAATGTTAACACCAACTTGGTTTGGGTTTTGCTTGGCGATTTTGGTGAGCGTTTGTTGATATTGTTTATCGCCTGTACCGAGTAAACAAAATTGTATGGGCAAATCCTCAATGGTTTTTAGTAGTTCAATAATTAAATCGATGCCTTTTTGTTCCACCAATCGGCCGACAAAACCAAGTAACAGCGCATCCTTATTGGCAGGCAATTTATAAAGTTTCTGCAAAGCTAATTTATTGACTTTTTTCTTGCTCAATGTGGTGCTGCTGTAATTCTGACTGATCAGCGTGTCTGTTTGCGGGTTCCAGACAGCACCGTCAATGCCATTGACAATGCCAGATAGTACGTGCTGCCTGTGCTGCAGCAAGCCTTCCAAGCCGTAACCCAGTTCTGGTGTTTGAATTTCCTTGGCGTATTGTGTGCTGACGGTGTTGATGCGATCAGCAAATACGAGCCCGCCTTTGATAAAAGAAAGATGCCCGTGAAACTCCAGCGCATGGGGTGCCCACAGTGCTGGTGCCAACCCCAGTGTGTTAAAAGTGCTTTGCGGAAACAATCCCTGGTAGGCTAAGTTGTGTATGGTAAACAAACTGGGTGGCGCGCTGGGTATTTGCTTGAGTAATGCAGGTACTAAAGCTGATTGCCAGTCATTACAATGTACTAAATCCGGCTTCCAGTCCAGTTGTACCTGGTCAAGGGCAATTAACTGGATGACTTTACAGAATAAGGTAAAACGTTCGGCGTTGTCGGGCCATGGTTCGCCGTGTTCATCGACATAGGGATTGCCTTTGCGTGCAAACGCGGCTGGGTGATCAACGAGGAGTACTTTTACTGTGCTGTCACTTAACTGCGTGGCGCGTAATATTATTTTTCCGGCTGTGCCGGGCAGGTAAAATTCCGCTACGGTTTCTAGTGATTTATATCGTTCTAGTACATCACCATAAGCCGGCAGTACGATTCGTATGTCACATCCCAGATTTTGCAAGGCAATGGGTAGCGCGCCAGCGACGTCAGCTAATCCACCTGTTTTGATTAATGGATGCGCTTCGCTGGTGGCAAATAAGATTCTTGACATGATTTGGCTTTAACCTATAAAGGTGGTTCTCTGATTATAAGGTACTAGCTCTCCAAGCAAAAAATAATACCCGCCAGTGGTGGTAAGGTGATGACAATAGAATCAGGCAACCCCATCCAGGGCCTATCGGTGGTTGTAATACATCCTGCATTACCCATATTACTTCCGCCATAATAGGTGGAATCGCTATTGAATATTTCACGGTAAATTCCCTCCACGGGTACGCCAATACGATAGCCCGTACGTGGAACCGGCGTGAAGTTGAGCACGACAATAACGAGTTGGTTGTCATTTGTTTGCCGTAAATAACTGATAACAGATTGATCGGCGTCGAAGCAGTCAATCCAGGAAAAACCTTCCACAGTAAAATCGAGTTGATGTAACGCGAGTGTGTTTTTATACAGAAAATTCAGATCACGAACCAGCGCTTGTACACCGCTATGCTGCTTATTTTGCAGTAATTTCCAATCGAGTTCGTGACTGATTTGCCATTCCCCTTTCTGGGCAAATTCGTTACCCATAAAATTAAGTTTCTTACCGGGATAGGTCATTTGGTAGACAAACAATAAACGTAGATTGGCAAATTTCTGCCAGGCATCACCGGGCATTTTAGTTAATAAAGCGCCTTTTTCATGCACTACCTCGTCATGTGAGAATGGCAACACGAAATTTTCGGTATAGGCGTAGAGTTGTCCGAAAGTAAGCTGATTATGATGATAATGCCGGTAAACAGGGTCTTGCTGCATATAAACGAGCGTGTCGTTCATCCAACCCATATTCCACTTCATTGAGAACCCTAAGCCGCCAACATAGGTTGGGTGCGAAACCGCCGGCCATGCAGTGGATTCTTCTGCCATTGTCAGTGCACCGGGGAATTCCTCATGCACCATAATATTCAGTTCGCGTAAGAAATCAATGGCTTCCAAATTCTCTCTGCCACCAAATTTGTTGGGCAACCATTCCCCATCCTTGCGGGAATAATCTAAATAAAGCATGGAAGCGACCGCATCCACGCGCAACCCATCCAGATGAAATTCAGATAACCAATAATGGGCACTTGATAGCAAAAATGTTTTTACTTCGTTGCGTCCATAATTGAAAATATGCGTCCCCCAGTCCTGATGAAATCCCAAACGCGGATCTTCATGTTCATACAGCGCAGTGCCGTCAAAATGAGCCAACGCAAAACTATCTTGTGGGAAATGTGCAGGAACCCAATCCAATAACACGCCAATATTTTCTTGATGGCAAGCATCCACAAAGTATTTAAAATCGTCTGGTGAGCCAAAACGACTGCTGGCAGCGAAATATCCGGTCGTTTGGTAACCCCAGGATTCATCAAGTGGGTGTTCGGTTATGGGTAGCAGTTCAATATGGGTATAGCCCATTTCTAACACATAGGGCAACAGATGTTCCGCAAGTTCACGATACGTATAAAAACGCCCATCAGAATGTCGTTTCCATGATCCGGCATGGATTTCAAAAATATTCAAGGGCGCATGTAACCAGTCCCACTTAGAACGGTTCTCTAACCAGTCTTCGTCCTGCCAATCATAGGCGCCATTAGCAGGCGGTGTCAGTGCAGCATTATTGGGACGAAGCTCATAGCGCGTTGCATACGGATCTGTTTTAAGAAAGATTTCACCACTGTTACGATTGCGAATTTCGTATTTGTAAAGTGCGTTGGGCGCTAATTCTGGGATGAACAGCTCCCAGACGCCACTGGCATGATGAACGGCCATTGAGTGCATCCGTCCATCCCAACGATTAAAGTCACCCACGACACTGACACGTTCAGCGTTGGGCGCCCATACCGAAAAACGCGTACCATCAATACCGGTATTTTTGACATGTTGCGCACCCAACATACTGTACGCCTGCTGTAGCTTGCCTTCATTGAATAAATGCAGGTCATGATCTGAAATTTGCAGTGGAAATGTGTAGGTATCGTATGCTTCATAAATCTGAGCGGCTTGTGATGACTTATTTTTTACTTCAAATCTTAGCAGAACGGGTATGGCCGGTTGCTCTGAGCCAAGCCATTCAAAAACACCATCAGGATGAATGCGCGTTAACGGATCAAAACCATGGGTTGTTTTAACCCAGATAGCATTGACATGAGGGTGGAATACCCGTATCCGATAATTGTTTTTCTCCTTGTGTATTCCAAGATAAGCGAATGGGTCATGTAGCTGCCCAGCCAATAATGCCTTCAGTAATTGGTTGTCTGAGGTAGAAGATGATGCTTGCAAAGAGTTGGTAATCATGTATGGATTATAACGTGTCTTTAGACACCAATTAAATCAAGTTTGCTTATTAATAGTTATCGTAGTACGTTAACTTACACTGATATCAGTAATATCTGATTTAAGGGTGCTTCTAAAAATTCAGAGTTCGCCCAAATGCAAGGCGCAGAAAAAGTTTTGCAGCGCAGCATATTTTTGATATGACAGCAAAAAATTTTTCTGTAACACAGCAGTCGGGATGAAATCTGGATTTTTAGAAGTGCCCTTAAAGCGATGAGCTTGTTCATGAAGGAGGTTGCCAATGAGGCAAGAGTTTGAGTTGAGTTTTCAGGATAAAATTACGCGTAATACAATCGCATTGATACTGGCTGGCGGACGCGGCACTCGCCTGAAACAACTGACTGACTGGCGCGCGAAGCCAGCTGTGCCATTTGGCGGTAAGTTTCGCATTATTGATTTTCCTCTGTCTAATTGTGTCAATTCCGGTGTTCGTCGTATCGGCGTTGCCACGCAATACAAGTCACAGAGTCTGATTCGTCATATCCAGCATGGTTGGAGTTTTCTTGATGGACGTTTCAAAGAATTCGTCGAATTGCTGCCGGCACAACAACGCACTGAAGAATCCTGGTATCAGGGAACTGCCGATGCCGTTTTCCAAAATATCGATATTCTGCGCCGTCATCACACAGATCATGTGTTGATTCTGGGTGGTGATCATGTTTACAAGATGGATTACAGCAAATTGTTGGCAGATCATGTCGCAAAAGGCGCGGATATGACTGTGGCCTGTGAGGAGGTTCCACTGGAAGAAGCGAGTGCCTTCGGTATCATAGGTGTCGACGATGCGTGGCGTGTCATTAATTTTACCGAAAAACCGGATAACCCGGTTCATATGCCGGGTCAACCAGAAAAGGCTCTGGTTAGTATGGGTATTTATGTGTTTAACACATCGTTTCTGTTTGAGCAATTAGTGCGCGACCATGATGACAATAATTCATCGCACGATTTTGGTAAAGATATCATTCCATATTTGGTACCTCGCAATCGTGTATTCGCACACCGTTTTTTTGATAGTTGCGTCAATATGGCCGCAGGTATACCTTATTGGCGTGATGTGGGGACAGTGGATGCCTATTGGGAAGCGAATATTGATCTGACAACGGTCACACCGGATCTCAATTTATATGATGAAGACTGGCCGATCTGGACACATCAGGAGCAACTGCCGCCAGCCAAGTTTGTCTTCGATGATGAGAATCGTCGCGGACAGGCGATTGATTCCATGGTGTCAGGCGGTTGTATTATTAGTGGTGGAACGGTGCGTCGTTCGTTGCTGTATTCCAATGTGCAAGTACGTAGCTTTAGTAATGTTGAAGACTCGGTGATATTACCCAATGTTGATATCGGACGGAATGCGCAATTACGACGGGTCGTCATTGAAAAAAATTGTATAATTCCCGAAGGACTGAGCGTAGGATTTGATGCTGTAGAGGACAGCAAAAGATTCCATGTTACTGACAGGGGTGTTACGCTTATTACCCCTGAAATGCTTGGACAACAAGTGCATTATATGCGTTAATTTTTGAAATTATTTGATTGTTATGAACCCATTAAACCTTGTCTTGCTGTGGCATATGCATCAGCCGGATTATCGTCATTATGACACCAATGAATTTGAATTGCCGTGGGTGTATCTCCATGCCATTAAGGATTACACAGATATGGCTTATCACTTGGAAATGCATCCACAAGTCAAAGCCGTTGTTAATCTTGTACCCATATTGCTGGATCAACTGGAAGATTATGCTGAGCAGTTTTCCTCGGGGCAGATCCGTGACCCGTTGCTGCGATTATTAGTGACACCTGATCTGGAACAAATCTCTACCGAAGATCGTTTGCATATATTTACCTGTTGTTTTAAAAGCAACCACGATACGATGCTAAAGCCCTATCCGGCCTATAAACACTTGCATGACTTGTATGACAGTTTGCATGAACAGGATTTGAATAAACTGGATTATTTTTCAGGACAATATCTAGCAGATTTGTTGGTATGGTATCACTTGGCATGGACAGGCGAGAGTGTGCGGCGAAACAATGAGATACTGATGAAATTAATGGCGCAAAGTGATGGTTTTAGCCATGCTGACAGAATGCAGTTATTTAATTTGATTGGGGAATTGATCCAGGAAATAATTCCGCGTTACCGCAAACTGGCTGAATCGGGTCAAATTGAGTTATCTACGACACCTCATTATCACCCACTCTCACCGCTACTGATCGACTTTTCTTCCGCGCATGACAGTCTTCCGAATGATAATTTGCCGAACAATGCCGAGTATCCAGGCGGCCGGGATCGTGTTGCTTTTCATATAAATTCGGCGATAGATAGTCATGCACAACGTTTTGGCGCCAAGCCTGCCGGTATATGGCCAGCGGAAGGTGCTGTGTCGTCACTATTGCTTGAACAACTGGCTGAGTCTGGTTGTCATTGGTGTGCCAGTGGTGAAGGCGTATTAGCCAATAGTTTGAGCAAATCGTATCCAGACAAACCCTTGCCGGATCGTAACCGATATTTGTACCACCCTTACCGTGTGGATGGAGAAACCGGCAGTGTCATTTGTTTTTTTCGTGATGATAAATTGTCGGATTTAATTGGCTTTGAATATGCCAAGTGGCATGGAAGCGATGCTGCCGAAAATTTTGTTCAATCGATTGAGCAAATTTCCCATGCAGCCTTACCCGCAGAGCGTCCTGTCGTCAGTGTCATATTGGATGGTGAGAATGCATGGGAATCCTACCCTTACAATGGTTTTTATTTTCTTGATGATCTTTATACTCTGCTAGAAAAACATGCTGGTATTCAGACCACAACTTATCGCGATTATATTGCTTCATCAGAACATGCTGAAACCATTGTAACGCTACCTACTTTAGCGGCGGGCAGCTGGGTGTATGGCACACTTTCCACCTGGATTGGTGATCCTGAAAAAAATCACGCATGGGATTTACTTTGCGAAGCTAAACAAAGTTACGATCTTGTTATGCAAAGCGACCGTCTGACAGATGCAGAAAAAGATGAGGCAAATCGACAACTGGCTTCTTGCGAAAGCTCCGACTGGTTTTGGTGGTTCGGTGATTATAACCCGGCCTATGCGGTGGCAAGTTTTGACCAGTTATTCCGGGATAATCTGGCTAATCTTTATCGTTTGCTAAAATTACCCGTGCCTCATTCGGTACTTGAACCCATCAGTAAAGGCAATGGACAAGCTGAAGGTGGCGGCACTATGCGGCGATCAACTTAAATTTTTGTTTTTATGGTGTAATAATGGGTCGTCTGCGATAAAATATAACAAACATCTGAGACATCCGGAATTAAAGCAATACTTTGCCAATTCATCAGAAAGACATGTCGTCCAATTAGACTGCATAGGAGGCTGTCCGAGAATAGTAATCGTAGCGAGGGAAAGCCATTTTGAGGCAGATTTTTTTGATCATTTGAGGCGAATAGTTGTTCTATTTAACGAAAATTATCGGGAAATATGACCAAAATGGCTTTTCCGCAGTAGATTATTCTATTCTCGGACAGCCTTCTAGAGCGCAGCTGTTTCTTTAGCGCTTAGTTGTAGTTTTGAAGTTGGACATCGCAACTGTATCGAAAGAAATTACGGAAATCACTTATGTCTCGACCTGTATCGTTACTTTTTGGTGTACATGCTCACCAGCCGGTTGGCAATTTCCCCGAGGTGCTGGCGGATGCGCATTTACGTTGTTATCAACCATTTCTGCAAGTGCTTTATCGCTACCCGGATTTTCATTTTGCGGTGCATTTTTCTGGCTGGCTGCTCGATTATCTCATCGCGCATTATCCAGACGATATGGCATTATTACGCGAGATGGTTGAACGCGGACAAGTTGAGTTATTTGGTGCTGGAGATACCGAACCGGTACTGGCGGTTATTCCATATCACGACCGCATTGGGCAAATCGAAACTTTTTCCAAAAAGCTTGAGAAAAGAATGGGGCAACGACCCAAAGGGGCTTGGCTCACAGAACGTGTGTGGGAAGCAACCGTGGTTCCGGCGCTGGTCGATTGCGGAATTCGTTATGTGATTGTGGATGACTATCATTTTCTTTGTGCCGGCAAAACGGCTGCGCAATTAAAGGGGTTTTATAGTACTGAGGAAGATACCCGTACATTGGATATATTCCCTATTTCTGAGGCTTTGCGTTACAAATTACCCTTTTCTCCAGCGTCAGAAGCTGTTGCCTATATTGAATCTCTAGCGGATAACGGTACGACCGATACGCATCATGCCGCGGTTTATTTTGATGATATCGAGAAATTTGGCATATGGCCGGAAACCTACCAATGGGTATACGAAAAAGGCTGGCTTGAGCAGTTTATTCAAGGTGTATTGGCGTCATCAAAAATTTGCCCCATGCACTACCGGGATTATCATGCCGCTGAAAAAACAAAAGGTATTGTGTACCTGCCGACAACTTCGTATATTGAAATGAACGAATGGACATTGCCTGTTGAATCCGCTAATGCCTATGCAGACCTGATACAACAGGCTAAATCAGCCGGCTGGTTTGAACATAAAAAAGCATTTCTGCGTGGCGGTATATGGAAAAACTTCTTTTCGCGGTATCCTGAATCGAACTGGATGCACAAACGCATGCTGGGACTTTCTGCACGATTTGCCGCGTTAGCACAGAAACAGCGTACTAATGAAATGCAACAAAAACTTTATCAATCGCAAGCCAATGATGCATACTGGCATGGCTTGTTTGGTGGTTTATATCTTCCCCACTTGCGGCGGGCGATTTATAACAATATCGTCGCATTAGAAGCACTGCTGGATGCCCGTGCACCACGTTCAGAATTTTTCACGCAGGATACGGATCTTGATGGTGTTGATGAAGCATATATTCAGAATGGCGTTATTCAGGTCATTTTGAAATTGGATAGTAATGCCTGTATTTTTGAACTTGACGTCTACCCACTCAAACATAATTTTGGCGATACGCTGCGTTGTCAAGCAGAGCATTATTACCATAAAATTCAGCCGGGTGGGCACAGTTTGCCTGGTCATGACAATCAAAACCAGGGTATCGCCTCGGCACATGACCGGATTAATTGTAAACAAGAGATAAATGCTGCGGATATACAAGCTGATGACCATCCTCAAGGTATGTTTGTTGATCGATTGGATGGTGTGTTTATAGGCTATCAACATGAATCTTCAGCGACTGACACTATCAGCTTTCAAGCAGAAAACGCCGCGTCACACATTAATAAGAATTTTGCACTTGCGGATAACCGGTTGCAAGTGACTTATCATTTTTCCGGTAAAGAACGGCGAGGTGTCTTCAGCACTGAAATTAACCTTGCCATGCCCAGTTGTGACGGTATGGGCGGACGCTACATTAATCAGGGCAAGATTCCCGGTGGTTTCGGTCAGCTGCTCACGCTGACAAAAATGACTGAAATCACACTGGATGATGATACCTTAGGGGGTCATATCGTGTTAAAAACTTCTTCCCCTGTGAAGTTATTCGCACAACCGCATTTTTCCGTATCCCAGTCTGAGGCTGGGTTTGAGAAGATTATGCAAGCGGTAACACTGTTATTGGAATGGCCGATAAAATATCGGGAACTGGTTGTCACGCTTGAGTTCAATGTGAATACAAAAGCATGACAACATATCGATACGGGTAGCGATAAGATCAAGTTATAACTTTTGTCATTTAACTAAAACAAAAACAAACAGGTATGTCTTCCCTTACTCAGTCACCTGCCTGGCAAGCATTACAAGCACACCAACCGGTGATGGCACGGCAGCATTTGCGCGAGCTATTTAAACAGGACGCGCAGCGTTTCGACAAATTTTCCTTGTTGTTCAACGATATTCTGCTGGATTATTCCAAACAGCCTATCAATGGTGAAACCGTTGCACTGCTGCTGGCACTTGCGCGTCAACAAGATCTTGCTGGCTGGATTGCCCGAATGTTTCAGGGTGAGAAAATAAATAACACCGAGCAGCGTGCAGCGCTGCATAGTGCATTACGTGGTGAAGATGCCGCCATGGTAGACGGCGTGGATATAATGCCTGATATCAAGCGTGTATTGAAGCAGATGGCGCAATTCTCAACAGCTGTACATTGTGGCGAACATAACGGTTATTCCGGCAAACCATTTACCGATATTGTAAATATAGGTATCGGTGGTTCCGATCTCGGGCCGGTGATGGTGACGGAAGCACTTAAACCATACGGATTACCCCATCTTACATCACACTTTGTTTCAAATATCGATGGCACACAACTTAGTGAGACATTGCGGCAACTTGATCCGGCCACCACGCTTTTTATTATTGCTTCAAAAACCTTTACCACTCTGGAAACCATAACCAATGCGCATTCTGCAAGAGCATGGTTTCTTGCGCACGGGGGTGGCGAAGCAGATATTGCGCAGCATTTTGTTGCGGTTTCCACCAATCGTACGGCAGTGGAAGAATTTGGCATAAATCCAGACAATATGTTTGAATTCTGGGATTGGGTGGGGGGACGTTACTCGTTGTGGTCGGCGATTGGTTTGCCCATTGTTTTGGCAATTGGCATGGATAATTTTAATTTGCTGCTGGCAGGCGCACGAGAAATGGATCAACATTTCGCCACGGCCCCACTGGCAGAAAATTTACCGGTTATGCTCGGTTTGATAGGTATTTGGCAAATCAATTTTTGCGCTGTGACATCACATGCCGTGCTGCCTTACGATCAACACTTGCATCGTTTCCCGGCTTATCTACAACAACTAGAAATGGAAAGTAATGGCAAGCGCATCACTCGTGATGGTGAGGTGGTTGATTACCACACCGGTGCGGTAGTTTGGGGCGAGCCAGGGACTAACGGTCAACATGCTTTCTACCAGTTATTACATCAGGGTACGCAAACCATAGCAGCGGATTTCCTGGCGCCTTGTCAAAGTCATCACCCGATTGGCAATCATCATCGCTTGTTGCTGGCTAATTTCTTTGCCCAAACTGAAGCGCTGATGACTGGCAGGAATAAAGGTGAAGTGCGCGCCGACCTTGAGTCTCAAGGGTTGACCACTGAGTCACTGGAAAGTCTGCTGCCCCATAAAATTTTTCCCGGAAACCACTTTACCACATCTGTTTTGTTCAAAAAACTGGACCCTAAAACGCTGGGTAACCTGATTGCGCTGTATGAACATAAAGTTTTTGTGCAAAGCGTCATTTGGAATATTAACCCTTTCGATCAATGGGGCGTGGAACTGGGCAAACAACTTGCCGGAAAGATTCTGACTGAATTAGAACAAGATAAAACGGTTGTAGCCCATGATCCGTCTACCAATGGATTGATAAACTTTTTCAAGAAGAATGAGTAGAGATATCAGGCAGGCCATCATTTCATGAACCACGTGCTCTATTAATACCTTAAGTATATTGTGTAAATTTAGAGGATATTAAGTCGATATACTTAATCTGACCTTGGTTTTCGGAATAACTGAAACAAAAGGGGTGAATATAGATCAATACTAATATGACTTATAAATAGCTAATTTATTTTAGTACTAATGAATTTGGTATGTTTTCTATATCTATCTTGTGTTGTGGAGTTTTTTATATGAGGAATAATAAACACTATGTCATTAACAAAATTAGTTACAGAATTTAGCGTTTCCTTAGGTGAGAAGGAGTCTTTACTTGACAGAGATTATAAACATATAGCTGAGAAAATTGAATTACATTGGGGATATGAAGAATTTTATCCTTATATTAATAAGTTATTAGTTAATGATAAGGACCGTAATAGAGAGGGGTTTCCTGTTGCAGTAATGCAAGAATTACATGATTTGACTGAAATACACGATCAATTATTTCCTGGAAAAAGAAAGGAAGTTAAAAGAAGTTTTATTTGATGAAGTGATGTTTACAATTCCAGCGGATGTACCTTTTGCATTTTTAGGAACGATATGAAAGCACATGCTATAGACTATAAAAATATAGCAGTAAATCCAGAAGTTATATCAAAAATTACTCAGATTGATCCTGAATCAAATAATTGTTTTAGTGAGATTGATAATCTTTTGCGATCAGATCAGAGCGCTGCGACACTAATACTGAGGGTTGCGAATTCACCTATTTATAATCGTGGTAAGCATATAAAAACATTACCCATTGCAATTAATATACTTGGTGTCAGGGTCATTAGATCTTTGGTCTTACTTGCGTTATCACGTTCTATTTTTACACAAAGTAAGAATAAGTTAATGATGCGGCATGTATGGCAGCATTCTCTATTGACCGCTATTACGAGTCAAACCATATGCAATGAAATAGATGTGATTAAAGAGGGAGAGGAAGCATTTGTTGCCGGATTATTACATGATATTGGCAAAATCTTATTATTCTCCCATTTTAAGGAAAAGTATATTGTAATTCTGGAATATGCTTTGAAGAATAATTGCACCAGCGCTGAAGCCGAACAGATACATCTTAATATCAATCATTTTGAAGTGGCCCAACAAGCAGTAAAAGAATGGAAGTTACCTGGATATTTTAGAAATTATATTGGCGTCAATCTGGAGCAATTATCAACCAGCCAGATGAATGATAAAGTACAACAAAGTTTAGCGGTTGCTAATAGCTTGGTAAAAGGGGCTGGAATCGGTTCAAACTCATGGGATCAAGAAACTAGAAAAGATAAGTTAATCGCTTTAGGATTAGACAGTGATTTTTGTGATTATTTGCTTGAAGATACATTCTTGCAGAAGTTGATGGAAAATGAAATCTATCAGCAATGCTTATAAAATGGCCAAATCAAATTTCCAGGAAAGATCATTGTTCTTAAAATTTCCCTTTCCCAATCAAATAAATGTTAATTCACTTGAGCAAGATATATGGCGTGAACTAAGGGCTAATACTGCTCGGTCACTTGGGCGCTTACATATTAAGCAGTTTTACGAGCCAACAATATATATATTGCATCAGCTAATTAGTGATGCGGTTAATGCGTTGCATTTCGAAATTTTCAAGCAATTTGTCGAGACGGATTTTGGTTTCAGTGCGATTAATAATGAAGAATTAGATACGCTTTATAAAAACGAAATTGCAGAGCACGGCGATGGCAATATCGCAAGATTTTGTAAAGAAAGCAAACTTCATGTCAGCTTGACTTTTCCCGAGGATGGAGAGGTAATTGCTGTAATCAATATTCCAGGAATTTGTGGAAAAATATCTTTCTCAATTGAGAAATTGATTGATGCCTTAGGCTATCAGCTAAAAATAGAAAAGGCTGCTTCTGACCAATCAGAATATAAAATCACACTTGTTAAGTACAAAGCAGAACAACATTCGCCCAGCCCTCCCGCTTTATTAACTTCAAAAAATGAAAAAGATAATTTGTGCGAGATTTTTTTGAAATTAGACTATGGCATAGTTGGTTTTTCAAGTGCAGGAACAGTTTCTACCATTTCATCATCTTTATTGACTCGTTTAGGTTTAGATACATCGATAGCTTCAATTGAAACTTTTACTCAATCTATACCCTCTCATTTTTATAATGATGTGATATGGGGTATGGCATTGAATGGACCAAATGGCGCCTTTGAGAACTATAGATTACGTGTAAAAATGATTGAAGACCCTAGTGAGTCAATCCTTTTTAATGTCAGTGGTTTTCGTGATGATAATAAAATTATCCAGACACTATG
>JAJFJK010000146.1 GCA_021774075.1 Nitrosomonas sp.
AGGTTTTTATTTGGCTTCGCGCGTGTGGCTGTAAATACTGCCTATTGATGTTTACATACTACTTGAATATATTTCAAAGTCTCAGGGAAAGGTCAGGCTATACTCACAATGTTTGCTGACTTTCTGAGGAGACTCTATTTAGCGTATCACGATAGCTTGACTGGCTTACCCAACCGAGCTCAGTTTATGGAAGAATTAGGCCGAGAATTAGCGCACGCTCAACGTGCTGACAATATTATTGCGCTATTAATGCTGGATTTGGACCATTTTAAACAAATAAATGACACCATGGGCCATGCAGCAGGTGATCAAGTTTTAAAAGAAGTTTCGCGACGACTAAAAAAACGAGTGCGTAAAGAAGATCACATGGCACGACTAGGTGGTGATGAATTTGCAATCATACAGCGAGATCTAAAAACGCTTGAAGATGCTGTTTCATTCGGAAAAGAACTGCTGGTTATATTGTCACAACCGTATGATATTAAAGAAATGAAGTTTCAAGGTGGTGTAAGTATTGGTATTGCCATTTGGCAACCAGGGCAACCCATTGATACTAATTTACTTGAGCAAGCTGATATTGCCTTATACAAAGCAAAAGAAGAACGTGGGCTTTTTGCTTTTTATACCAGCAAAATGACTAGTGAAATTAAGCGACGTGTTGATTTGCGTAATGATCTTGAAGAAGCATTAAACACTGACGAACTCTTTCTTGTGTATCAACCTCAAATCGATATAAGAAGTAACAAGCTTATCGGTGTTGAAGCATTGTTGCGCTGGAAGCATCCTGAAAAGGGTTTTATCTCACCGGCTGAATTTATTCCCATTGCTGAAATGCACGGCATGATGCATCGTTTAGGGTTTCGTGTATTAAAAGAAGCCTGTGAGACACTATGCCGTTGGTGTGATAAAGGGGAAAATCCAGAAGTAATGGCAGTGAATATTTCTCCGAATCAATTGGATAGTGAGGTTTTTGACCAAAAGATCATTGATCTTATCGAGCGTCTTGGCATGCCAGGGAAGATGCTGGAGCTAGAAGTTACCGAGCGCATTATGATTCAACCTCGCGCTAGCACTGATCTTACTCTCCGTAAGTTGGCTGAAAATGGCATTAAGCTTTCTATGGATGATTTTGGTACCGGCTACTCTTCGTTGCTTACATTGAGGCGTTGGCCTTTTCATCGGTTGAAGATCGCTCAGGAATTCGTGCGAGATATGCTCATTGATTCAAGTGATCGTGAAATTGTCAAGGCAACGATTGGGTTTGCCGAAAATCTTGGGTTACAGGTCATTGCTGAAGGTGTAGAGGAAATGGAGCAATTGGAATTTCTTAAACAGAATGGTTGCTATTTAATTCAAGGCTACCTAGTAGCACGTCCAATGACTGAAGACAAATTATTTGAATGGATGCAAAAAAGAATTACCGAAAATAACGCTGTATTATCTGAATAAATTAATCACACCATCTAAACCAACATAGCTGATTGAATAATTAGCTCTTTCCTGTACGATGGGTTTTGCATGGTAGGCAATGCTAGTACCTGCTTCTGCCATCATGCCCAGATCATTGGCACCATCGCCAATAGCAATGACATGTTCTCGTTTTAAGCCAAGTTTATCGCGAACTTGTTTTAAAACCTCGGCTTTTCCTTCTTTACCAATAATTTTTCCGACTACTTTTCCGGTGAGCATGTTTTGTTTAATTTCGAGTGTATTGGCTGCAGCATAATCTAGTGCCAGTTTTTCTTTAATTCTGTTTGTAAAGAATGTAAACCCACCAGAAATAACCATAATCTTGAGACCGGCAGTTTTAGCCTGCTTTAATAGTTTTTCCGCGCCAGGGCTAAGCTTAACGCGTTCATCATAGACCTTTTGAAGGGCATCCTGGTGGAGCCCCTTTAGCAATGCAGTACGATTTGTGAGACTTTCCTCAAAACTGATTTCGCCACGCATTGTTTGCAGAGTAATCGCTGCTACTTGTGGTTTTATATTGTGCATGTCAGCAACTTCATCAATGGATTCAATTGCAAGTAATGTTGAATCCATATCCATTGCCAGCAACCCAAAGTCAGATAAGTGCAGATCCGGATTTACAAAAGCATAATCCAATTCTGCATCGCTACAATATTGCGCAATATTCTCATGTTGATGCGCGTTTTTTAAACGAAAAGCTTGACCAGTAATTCTTTCAATTTGATCTGCTTGGGAGAGTTTTGCGAGCGCTCTTAAGTCACTGTTTTCAATATTATATGACTGGATGATCAGGTTCATAAAAGAATGAGATTATTTACGTTAATTTAAGATTAAGACTGGAGTGATACATTCCATTCTACGATTTTATTTCGGCCTGCATTCTTAGCAGCATACAGTGCGGCATCAGCTGCGATTATCATATCTTTAGGTTCTTGAAAGTTTGTCGCGCCATCCATATACGTTGCAACACCAATTGAAGTGGTTACATTGACATAGCTGTTATCTTCTAGTTTATGTGCAATTGCGGCGATATTGTCTTTTAAGCGGCTGATAAGATTTCTTGAATTGACAAGTGTAGTGCCTGGCAAAATTAAGGTGAATTCCTCTCCACCATAACGACTCAGCGTGTCATCTTGACGAATTTGCCCAAAGATTGCACATACAACAGCAACAAGTATTGAGTCACCAACAACATGTCCATAGGTATCATTTACGTTTTTGAAATGATCAAGATCAATCATGGCAATGGTTAGTGGTATGTTATTTCGTTTAGAAAGAAGAAACTCACGCTGAAGCTTGTCATCAAAATATGCTCTATTATGCGCGCCAGTGAGTCCGTCGCGTTGTGATTTTTCTTCCAGCTCCTTGACTTTAGCTAAACTTTGTATCATTAATAACTCTTTGGCCTCAGTTAAAATTCCAGTAATTTCTGTAGCCTCATGAATGGTTGTGTCAAATAAATCTTCAACTGAACTTAATCCTGATTCCATAATATCAATTACTTCTGTTAATGTGGTGCTATCAAGATTAAGCCAGGATTGTGCTGCTTTCGTTAGTATAGAAATTTTTCCGGTTTCTTTCGGATTAAGAAAATAATCTGCCAGATAGCGGGATACAGCAACACAAGCCTGGAGCGTTGGTTCTAATTCTTTCGGTTCAGGTTGGCCATGGCTGCTAATACAAGAAATTGCAATATAATCTGGAATATGCCATTGTTTAAGTAGCGCATAGCCCAATTCATCATGCCCCGCTCCTAATACCTCTCGTTCAGTTTTGAGTAATATATCGTGATCTGTTGTTGATGAATAAACTGGGCCATATTCTTTAGGCATTATGGTGCTATATGCAAGAATGCCAATATCTTGTAACAATCCAGCTAAAAATAAATCATCCAGATTTTTTAGGCCTAACTTTTCACCAAGTGCACGACAAGCCAATGATGATGCAATGGAACGTAACCAGAAAGCTTTATTGTCAAAGACTGTTGCGTATTGTCCGGTGGGAGCTTTCATTAATGAAGTTGCCAATGTAAATGATAGTGCAACAACAATCACGGTGTGCGTGCCAAGTATACTTACAGCTTGGCGTATATTTGTTGCAACTCGCCGTGATTTATATAACGGCGAGTTTGCTATTTTGAGTATTTTTGCTGAAAGCGCTGGGTCAAGTGAAATGTATTGGCAGGCCAGTCCGATATCTGCATTAGGATCGTTTGCCAGATCAATGATTTTGAGGGCAACTGTAGGTAAGCTTGGCAGCGTTGTACAGAAGCGCAATTTTTTGGTTAAGTCATGATGCACAATATGATCATCCATTAAACTTTTTTCATTAACGGCACAAATAACAACATGCCTTTAATTAAATGGGGTTACTGATATATTACTAATCAGGTTGTTTTTTGAAATGTAAGTATTCATGAAATGAACTGCCGCAAGTTTATACTGTTTTATCAAGGTTTGTGCAATGCTAAAGTAAAGAATGTAAAAAAATTGACATAAGGCAAACAGTCTATTGAAAATCAATATTGTTGGTTAGCTTTGCATGAGATAATGTATAAATATGATTTAAAAAGGAGTTAAACGTGGAATTCGAAGTAAAAGTTGCAAGCCCAGAAAAACAGCGTGGTGCCTGTGTTGTCGTGGGTATCTTTGAATCACGAAAACTAACTGAAGCCGCAAAGGTTATCGATGAAACGTCAAATGGGTATATTAAGGCGATTTTGAGCCAAGGTGATATGGATGGCAAAGCCAATGCAACGTTGCTACTTCATAATGTACCCGGCATGCTATGTAAACGTGTATTACTTGTCGGTTTGGGTAAAGACAAGGAATTTGGCGATAAAGCATTTATAACGGCTATGCATGCTGTTGCTAACGTATTTCAGAAATCAGGCATTACCGATGCCAGCATATTTTTGACGGATATTCCGGTTTTAGAACGTGACGTCGAATGGAAAATTAACCAGATTGCACTGATTGCGATGGGTAGTGATTATCAATTCAATCAACTTAAAAGTAAGCCGGAAGAGAAAAAATACAGTTTACGTAAAATTTCGTTGGGCATCAGTGATCGTGCGGCATTAGCAGCAGGCAAACAGGCGCTGCTACAAGGTGTTGCTATTGCCAAAGGCATGAGTTTGGCCAAAGACCTGGGGAATCTTGCACCTAATATCTGTACACCAACTTATCTGGCAAAACAAGCCAAGGATATTGCTAAAACATACAAACTAAAAGCCACTGTGTTGGAGCAAAAAGACATGGAGAAGCTGGGCATGGGTTCCTTGTTGTCCGTAGCGCAAGGCAGTGACCAGCCTGCAAAGTTGATTGCTCTGGAATACTACGGCCAAACAAAAAAAGAAAAGCCTGTTGTGTTAGTCGGCAAAGGCGTTACATTTGATACCGGTGGTATTTCCTTGAAGCCTTCTCCGGATATGGATGAAATGAAATATGACATGTGCGGTGCGGCCAGTGTTTTGGGTACGATGTTAGCTGTAGCGGAAATGAAATTGCCAATAAATTTGGTTGTGATTGTGCCCGCGACGGAGAACATGCCCAGCGGTAGCGCTACCAAACCTGGCGATGTCGTGACCAGTATGTCCGGGCAAACGATCGAGGTGTTAAATACAGATGCGGAAGGGCGTTTGATTTTGTGTGATGCTTTAACCTATGCTGATCGTTTTAAACCTGAGGTTGTTATTGATGTGGCAACCTTAACAGGTGCGTGCGTGATGGCGCTGGGACATGTGGCAACAGGTTTAATCAGTAACGATGACAAACTGTCTCAAGACTTATTAAATGCAGGGGAGCAGGCCGCTGATCGTGCCTGGCAACTACCATTATGGGATGATTATCAGGAATTATTAAAAAGTAATTTTGCTGATATGGCAAATATTGGCGGACGCGCCGCAGGCACAATTACGGCTGCTTGTTTTTTGTCACGCTTTGCCAAGACGTATCGTTGGGCACATTTAGACATAGCAGGTACAGCCTGGAAATCCGGTAAGGAAAAAGGATCTACCGGTCGGCCTGTTCCGTTGTTGACCCAATACTTAATTGCACAAACTAAAGCAGTAAATTAAAAACTACCAGAATCTGGCGGGCTATGAATAATACGGATAAGTTAGCAGTTCTGATTGATGCGGATAATGCACAGCCTAGTATTGTCGATGATCTGCTAACAGAAATTGCAAATTATGGCGTAGCCAGTGTGAAGAGAATCTATGGTGACTGGACATTGCCGGGTTTGAAAGGGTGGAAAGACGTTCTTTTGCAACATTCAATTCAACCCGTACAACAGTTTGCATATACCAAGGGGAAAAATGCAACTGACAGTGCCATGATCATTGATGCCATGGATTTGTTGTACACCGATAAGTTCAATGGATTTTGCATCGTATCCAGTGATAGTGATTTTACCAAGCTGGCTTCAAGAATCAGAGAAACCGGTTTGTTGGTGTACGGATTTGGCGAACAAAAAACACCGTCTGCTTTTGTCTCGGCTTGTGATAAGTTTATATACACGGAAGTGCTGCGTGCGAAGACTGATGAAAGTCAGGCCATTACCAAAAAATCAAGTAGCGAGCTAAAACAGGATACAAAATTAGTCAGTTTGTTACGTAATGCAGTTGAAGCATCGTCTGATGAAAGCGGATGGTCCCAACTTGCGCCTGTTGGCGGTAATATTGCAAAACAGGCACCTGATTTTGATCCGCGCAACTATGGTTATCGTAAACTGGGGGAGTTGGTTGTTGCAGTAAAACTTTTTGAGTTGGAAGAACGGCAAGTTGGTGACGGTAACTCAAAAACACTTTATGTTCGCGATAAACGTAAGAAATAACATGGGCGCTTCTAAAAATTCAGAGTTCGCCCAAATGCAAGGCACAGAAAAAATTTTGTAGCGCAGCATATGTTTGATATGTGAGCAATAAATTATTTCTGCAACACAGCAGTTGGGATGAAATCTGGATTTTTAGAAGTGCCCACAATTGTTTTTTAGCGTTTTAACACAATATCTTCTGCATGAAGTAATGTGTCCGGATAATCTCTACTGAAATGTAAACCGCGGCTTTCATGGCGTAACTGCGCACTGCGTACAATCAGATCGTCCGTATCGACCAAATTACGCAGCTCCAGTAAGTCACTGGTTACACGAAAGTTTGTATAATATTCATTTATTTCTTCACGTAATAGCTCAATTCTACGCTGTGCGCGTTGTAAACGTTTTGTTGTGCGGACTATGCCGACATAGCTCCACATAAAACGGCGTAATTCATCCCAATTGTGCGAGATCACAATTTCTTCATCAGCATCAGTGACGCGACTTTCGTCCCAATCCGGTAGTTTGACTGATGCAACAGGTGGTTGATTCATAATGTCCTTGGCGGCAGCTTGCGCAATCACCAAACATTCGAGCAATGAATTGCTTGCCAAGCGATTTGCGCCATGTAATCCAGTATGCGCTGTTTCTCCAATTGCGTAGAGATTATGCAAATCAGTTTGGCCGTTTTTATCCGTCACAATGCCGCCACAGGTGTAGTGTGCAGCAGGGACAACGGGGATCGGCTTTTTGGCAATATCGATACCTAACTCCAAACAACGGGAATAAATATTAGGAAAATGGTTTTGTAAAAAGTCCAATGGTTTATGTGAAATATCCAGATAAACGCAATCCAGTCCACGTTTCTTCATTTCAAAATCAATGGCACGCGCCACAATATCACGCGGTGCCAATTCAGCACGTGGGTCGTGTTTCGACATGAATTGTGCACCATTGGGGAGTTTTAACAATCCGCCTTCACCACGTACAGCCTCACTGATAAGAAATGTTTTTGCATAAGGGTGGTAAAGACAGGTTGGATGAAATTGAATAAATTCCATGTTGGCAATCCGGCAGCCAGCACGCCAGCCCATCGCAATACCATCGCCCGTTGCAGTATCTGGGTTGGTTGTATACAAATATACCTTGCTGGCACCACCGGTTGCAAGAACCGTGTTTTGCGCTATAAAAGTACGAACTTTGTCATTTCGTTTATCTAAAATATATGCACCAAAACAGCGCTTATTGTGTTCGCCTGGGTGATCAGATACTTTGTCGCTGGTAATTAGATCAATGGCGATGTGATGCTCGGATACATGAATATTAGGATGTTGCTTAATTTTCTCAATTAAGGTTTGTTGTATGGCTTTTCCAGTAGCATCACCACTATGGATAATGCGACGCATACTATGCCCGCCTTCATTGGTAAGGTGATAACCTGTTTCGCTACCTTGTTCACGAGTAAATTCGACACCTTGATCAATTAGCCACTGTATCGCTTGTGGCCCTTTTTTAGTAATGTCATAGGTGATTTCCTCGTTACACAAGCCTGCGCCGGCTTGGAGCGTATCCTGCGCATGTTTCTCAGGTGAATCGTGATTGGATAGTGCGGCAGCTATACCGCCTTGAGCCCATCCGCTGGCACCATCATTTGTTGATAGTTTGGTCACAATACAAACTTTTTTTTCTTGTGCTAAATTAAGCGCGAGTGTATATCCAGCTAGGCCACTTCCAATAATCAGGGTGTCAAAATAATGGTTTTGCATTTAGATTACAATAGGATGAAATAACGAGATTAGGGTATTCAATCATAGCAGACTCAGTAAGTGTTAATGCATGTATCCTGTTTGAATAAATTAATGGTGTGTTTTAAGAAAAAAAATATATGCGTGAACTAAATAATATAATTAACTGTCTCTCAGGCTGGTAACCTTCAGTTCCCGGCATTCTTTTGGATAGACATACTTGATCTGTTGTACCATAGCGTAACTTATAAAAATATTACTAAGGAGTTGTTGATTAAATTATGAGCCACATTGTAAAGCGTAGCTCATATTCAGCCAGCATTTCCTAATTAATTCAAAATGCTCAGGGATCAGGTTGTATGGGTGATCGGGAAGTCGATCAACAACTAGTAGAACGTGTACAAAACGGAGACAAGCAAGCATTCGGTTTACTGGTAACTAAATATCAGCGAAAGCTAGCGCGTTTATTGTCACAGTTTATTCGTGATTCTGCTGAAGTTGAAGACGTTACTCAAGAGGCTTTTATTAAAGCTTATAGAGCGTTACCCGCGTTTCGGGGTGATAGTGCTTTTTATACTTGGTTGTACAGAATTGGTATAAATACAGCTAAAAATTTTTTGGTTTCTCAAGGAAGACGTGCGCCGACATTGCAAGGCGTTGATACCGAAGATGCGGAAAATTTCGATACCAGTGGTGCATTAAGAGAAATAAATACGCCCGAAAGTGAACTGATGAGCAAACAAATTGCTCAAACAGTTAACCAGACATTAGAAAGATTACCTGAAGAATTACGCACTGCGATTACTTTGAGAGAAATTGAGGGACTGAGCTATGAAGACATTGCTAATATAATGGATTGTCCCATTGGTACAGTACGTTCGCGTATTTTTCGTGCACGCGAGGCGATATCTGAAGAGCTGCGCCCTTTATTAGGGACTAGTAAAGACAAGAGGTGGTAACGTGAAGAATAAAGTGTCAGCATTAATGGATGGCGAGCTAGAGAAGCAAGAAGCAGAAGAAATAATTGCCATTTTAAAAAAAGAAGGTCATTTGCAAAAAGATTGGGAAGCTTATCATTTGATCGGCGATAGTTTAAGGCAGTCAACTAAGCTATCAACTAATGTTCTACCTCATATTAATAAGCAATTAATCTCAGAACCAACAGTACTAGCGCCCGTAATCAGCACGTCCAAATATTCCAAAAATAAAGTTTTCACTTACTCAGTTGCAGCTTCACTTGTTGCAATGGTAACAGCGTGGTTTGGATTGCAAAATGTATACATGCCACAACAGACTTTAATTGCTGAACAAACGAATATTGAAAGTAATATGTCAACACCAGCCGTTATGGTATCAACGCCTTCAATGGTCTCAACACCTCCAACAAATCTGATTTACCAACATCCACCTGCCGAAATTAATGATTACCTTTTTGTACATAGAGAGTTCTCACCCGGCACAATAACACGTGGTCAAACAACCTATGTACATCCTGTTGTAGAGTCCCATGGAAATTTTGGTAGATGATTATCAGCAAACTTTTGAATCATTGCGTTCTATAGGAATACATCTTGGCCAGATTACGTGGCCATTCTTGTAAACAAGAATATCTATTTGTCCCAAATGATCAATAATTCTGCCTCAATATTGCTTTTCCAATTTAAGCATAGAACACTTAGGCAATCTGTCAGCCGTATACTCCTTGTTTTACTTCTCGCTTTATCTTGTATTCTTCAATCAGCCCATGCAGAAAATTTATCTTCTTCTGACGAAGCGCTTGGTTGGCTAAAAAAAATGGCCGTAGCGCCGCGCCAACATAATTATCTTGGAACGTTTATCTATTATGCAGATGGTCATATGGAGACATCGCATATTGCTCACCTGGTGGGTGGGAAAGGTGAACAAGAAAAAATTGAGGTTCTGGACGGGATGCCGCGCATTGTTTATCGAAACAATGACAAAATGAAGTGTTATTTGCCAGAAAGCAAAAAGATTTATACTGAAAAACGTTGGTTCCGCAAATTTTTCCCTGATCTCTTACCGCAACCATTTGGTGATATTGATGAAAATTATCATATAACAATGGTTGATCGTGAACGGGTTGCGGGCTATGAAAGTCAATCTGTGTTACTGACACCCCGGGATAACCTGCGCTATGGTCATAAATTCTGGATACATGTCGATACTGGATTGCTGCTGAAAGCGGCTGTTATTGAAGCGGATGAAATCATCGAACAATTTGCATTTGCGCAACTGGAAGTAGATGCGGAGATCAGTAAGGATATATTTAAACCAAGCAAAACTATGGGCGCGACTGATTGGCAAACAACTAATTTGATGACTATGGTGCTTAAGGAAGGCGAACTGGATTGGCAAATAAAAGCTTTGCCAGCAGGTTTTAGAAAGATTATAGAAATGAAAAGAAATCTGGCGGGGAAACCGGCTTTGGTTGATCACATCGCTTTATCGGATGGCCTGGCAACAGTATCGATTTTTATTGAGCCGATTGCAAAATATTCTACGCCAACAGTGCCAGGATTTTATTCCAGCCGTGGCGCTATTAATATTTATGTTCGGGTATTAGAAGATCATAAGATTACTACGGTGGGAGAGGTGCCACTGGAAGCTATAAAGCAAATTGGCGATTCTGTTTTTGATCAGGCGTTAGAATCTGCTGCTGTAAATTAATCGTTTAGAACTGCTATCCTTAGCATTAAGTCACGTGCATAATCCCATGCTAATTATTTAACAGCGAATAAATCCCAAGATTATATATTCACAACATGAAAAATCGTTTTAATTATCATTTTTGGTTTATCAGAAGGACAGAAATAATGCGTCAGTTTATTTTAATCTTGTTACTTATCTCCTCAACATGTGTTTTTGCTCAAGTCGCTGAATTACCAAATTTTACCGGCCTTGTTGAGAAACATGGCGCAGCCGTTGTTAACATTAGCACAATGCAGGCCCAACGTGGGTCGATGAATCAGCTCATGCCTGAATTACCAGATATACCTGAAGATTCACCATTTTATGAATTCTTCCGGCGTCATATGGAGCCTTTTTCGGCACCCAGAAGGGCAGAACCCCGTTCAATGGGTTCAGGGTTTATTATCAGTACAGATGGTTACATCTTAACCAATGCACATGTTGTTGAAACAGCTGATGAGATTACTGTAAAACTCAATGATAAGCGTGAGTTTGTCGGCGAAGTCATTGGAACAGACAAAAAAACTGATATCGCATTGATAAAAATTGATGCTAAGAATCTGCCAATAGTTAACCAAGGCGATCCGGATAAACTAAAAGTTGGCGAATGGGTTGTTGCCATTGGCTCGCCTTTTGGATTTGAAAATAGTGTTACCGCAGGCATTGTTAGTGCGAAAGGGCGTTCATTGGCGCAGGAAAATTATGTCCCGTTTATTCAAACAGATGTGGCAATTAATCCAGGAAATTCGGGTGGCCCGTTATTTAATATGATGGGTGAGGTGGTTGGCATAAACTCGCAAATTTATAGCCGCACGGGCGGCTTTAGGGGCTTGTCATTTGCCATACCGATAAATGTTGCCACAGAAATCGCCAATCAACTAAAAGTCAGCGGCAAAGTCAGTCGCGGTAGAATTGGTGTGATGATTCAGGAGGTCACAAAAGAATTGGCGGAATCATTTGGTCTGCCTGAAGTACACGGCGCATTAGTTGTTTCAGTACAAAAGGATGCGCCAGCCGATAAAGCAGGGATTGAAGCGAGAGATATCATTCTCAAGTTTGATGGTAGGGAAGTCGAAACGTCTGCTGATTTGCCACGTATGGTGGGAAATACGCCGCCTGGCTCTATAGCATCAATTGAAATTTGGCGCGATGGATCAATCAAGAAGATTAAAGTTGAAATTGGTGAGATTCCAGCTGAAGAATCTACAGATCCTCATCAACCGAAACCTAGTAAGAAGCCGGACACATCAAACAGTCTTGGTTTGGCTTTAAATGAACTGACAGCCGAACAGAAGAAACGCTTAAATGTTGAGAATGGGTTGTTGGTTGAAGACGTACAATCAGGTATCGCCAGTGGTGCAGGCATTCGTTCGGGTGATGTCATCCTTGGCTTCAATAGTAAGGATGTTAAGAGTATTAAGCAGTTTAATCAATTGCTTAGTCAAGTTGAAGAAGGACGTAATATTGCCCTGCTAATCAGGCGTGGCGATTTAAATACTTTTATAACCATGAGATTAACTGATGATGACAAGTAATTGCGCATGATCCAGTCACACCAGAAATTACATTTTGCAGTTTATGTACGTGAAGACTGCCATCTTTGTCAGGAAATGATTCTTGCCCTGCGCAACTTGCAGGCGCAAGCTTCATTTGATATAGAAGTTATTGATATTGATAAGAATCCTGAACTGGTGGCGCGATACAATGATAAGATACCTAATTGTTCTGAACTAATACAGCGACAATTATCTTCTATACTTTTTTCGATTTCAGAATTGATAGCCAGTAACGGGTTGATTTACGTGTTCCTGTTTGAATTAGAATTTTCTTCTCGACGAGATCATGTAAATCGCGCGTTGCTGTTGAAGCGAGTGTTCTTGAGATTGATGTATTTTAAGGACAAAGCACTCCAAAAGGAAACCCATTTGACTTGAAAATATTTTATTCATGGAAAAGTGGCGAAACTAGTTATTGAATCCTTACCGAAAATAATTCTTCACACTAAATTCATTTTGTTCAATGAATATCTGCTTAAAAGCAGCAAGGTTATTTTGCTCATAGAACAGCAGCATCGCTTTTTTATAGTCTAGGCTATTCACGCTACGATAGGAAAGGGGGCAAGCCCCATGCGCAATAAGCAGAGCATTGCCGACCATACGGCCAGTGCGCTTGTTACCGTCTTCAAATGGCTGGATATAGGAAATTAACATCACGGCAAGCAAAGCCTTCTCAAAACCGTTATCCGCAGCATTGATTAGATCACACATGCGTTCTAAGGCTTCTTGTATTTGGTATTTGTTATCAAGAGGTTTATAGGCTGTGCCAGTAATGCCAACAGTGCGAGAACGAATATTTTTACTTACCCCTAGATCCTTGACAAGCAGGGCGTGAATTTCTTCAAGTAGCTTTAAATCCAGATTTTTTGCAATATCTCTATGCTCTAATAAAAAATTTAGGGCATATTTGTGATTGAGTAACATAACGGCGTCTTCATGTGGCTTCCCTTCGGCCTCTTCCTTTTCAAGAAATAAACGCTCTGTTTCCAGCAGAGAATAGGTGTTACCTTCGATTTGCGATGATTTCCAACTTAATTCAATCGTCAATCGCTCTAATTCTTTTTGATAAAGTGCAGGCGGGAAATCAGCAATATTATCTTGATATTCTTGCTTTAATTCCAGCAGATGCTTTACTTCTTCTGGCATTAAAACATCAACAGTTTCCAACATTGTCAAAAGATCATGATTAAACGTGGCCGTTGCCTGCCGTGCATCTGGATCTTTATCAAAATAGCCTTCTGTTACTAATGGCGCAAAGATTTTGTAATGTGGTGAGATGCTATAAACAGTAGCGCGACCTTTACCTGATTTAAGAAGATAATTTCCAGCCACTAAAGCAGCCATATCCCGATTCATAGTTGGCATGCTGACGTCTTCCCGAAGATTTTCTTTAATCTGTGATATTGACATATGAGGCTGTGCCATAACGATATTGATAATATCTTGTTGTCTGAAACTTAGCTGCATTTCTTTAATCCTATCATAATCCTATATTTATCCTATCACAAATGATAGGTAGATCAAGAAATTTGAGAGGATTTATAAAACTTATGGCTGATTTTCGTTATGAGACTACAAAACGGTACAGTTTTAGGGCTATTTTGATTAGTTAAAAAGGGTGGGGGAGCTTTGCCATTTGGAGATGTTTTGTTAAACCATGTGTAAATCGATCATCATCTCAGTAATACCATTTTCTGCTGGATTATTATGTGTTGAGGGGACTTAAAGGCCGAAATGTTTTTTGATCGAAGATTGTAAGCTATCTCGATCTAAAATTTCTCCTTCAATTTAGGATGTCTTGAAGGCTTCATTACTCAAGAGATTAATGACAAGGTCATTTTTTTCTTCTCGTGTAATATGTTTTGAGATCCCAAATGACATCCCAGCCTGTTGGAGGAAACTCTGCTCAAAGTGACAATTTGATCTTTCTCATAAGTAAAGTCTGGCCAGTCTTTTTGTTGGCAATTCCAGTAAATCTCTTTTATCATGAGCTGTAACAATGTTTTTTATCGCTCATTTATGTTGCAATAGCCAAGTTTTAAGAAAAAAGTGGAGAAGCTTATGGGTTAGGTCGAAGCTAATGCAACTAATAACACCAATCCTCATGCGCCAACGGTTCACTTTTCAGTAAGTCTCTACTTTGCCGCCAGTTTGGTAAAAATTTATCCATAAGGCATTTGAAGTTTTCATTATGGTGCCTCTCGTGTAAATGAACGAGTTCATGCACAACAATATATTCAAGGCATTCTGGTGATTTTTTAGCAAGCTCCAAATTGATCCATATCCGGCGATCTATAATATTGCAGCTTCCCCATTTTGTTTTCATTTTTTTGACACCCCAACTGTTAGCTTCTTTGCCAACTATAGGCTGCCATTTGTTCAAAAGCTGAGGGATAACTTCCTTGAGCTGCTTTCGATACCAATTATTTATCACTAACGCCCGATTTTCCTTACTTGTCTCAGGGGAAACCTGCAAAATCATTCTTGCATTGTTTTTTAAAGATAGGGTATGTCTCCCATGACGTTCAATGACATCAAGAATGTAACGTTTTCCCTGATAATAGTGGCTTTCGCCTGAAACATATTCGCGTTCGGTTTGACGGGGTTGTTTCTTAAATTCTTCTTGGCGCTTTTTAATCCATGACAGTCGCGAAACTATAGCAAGGCGTACATTTTCATTAGTTATATGTCGAGGAACTGAGACTCGAACGTTACCTTCAGGGGGATAAACACCAAGATGAATATTCTTGATATTTTTCCTAACAATTTCTACTGGGATATCTGAAACTGTGATGGTCTGGCTAGCGATATTCATATTGATTTCTCACAAGTTCCAGAATTTCATCAAGTCGGCTATCGTCATTCAGCTCTTCACTAATTGCTGCGGCGACCTCCCGCTCTTTTATCCGGTTTCCTATCCAATCAGCTTTTTTTGTATGCCTTACAGCCGTATCAATTTGAAGTGCTAGGGTCTCATTCTTCTCTAAATTATCATAAAGTGCTTTTTTAGCAGGCGTATTGATTGAGCTAGGATAGGCTGAAGGATCGATCCCTCCAGCATTAACGACTTGTGCAGACAGCTCTTTTACTTTTTCTAGGTATTCCTTGTAGTCAATGGCTTGTTGCCTGCGTTCTTCGATAAGTGCATCGAGTAACTCAGACATTCTTTCGTAGTATTTGGGATTGACGGCCTGCTCATCAATGATGACTTTGCGCATATTGTTTTCAATAGTTTCAGCCATTGTTTCTTCATTTGCCTTCATCGATGCAGGCATTGAATCAAGGGCACCTAAACCTTTTTGTACAATCAAATCGATTAAGCCAAGTTCTTCAAAATCGGCAATCACTTCACTGTCTTCAGCACGTATATATGTATCCAACAAATGACGCATGGCAGGCTCATAAAGCTTCATATCAACGTAATCACCACTTGCCAGCTTAATTTCTTCACGAACCTTATTGAAACGTTCAACTTCCTGTTTAATTATTACAGCTTGCTCAGCGGTATAACCTGCATCTTCAAGTTCATTGGCGAGGTTCGCGTAAGCTCTTAGTAAACTTGCCACTGATTTATATAGCGTAAGTCGTTTTGCTTCATTAGCCCGTAGATCATCGGGTTTTGCAGTATCTCCACAAAAATAATGGATATATTCTTTCTGGCCTTTAGGCTCTAATACCGGTTCACACAATGCTTTAACGGTTTCTCTTGCTTCCTCTAATTTCTCCTTTGCTTTTTCCAGTCGATCCGACAATAGTCCAGCAACATCTGAGGCTTCATAAGCATCAAAAGCACCGCTGGTATAATCACCGATAGCGCCTTCAAGGCGGTGAAATAGGTCTTTATAGTCAATAATATAACCATATTCCTTGTCTTCACCATCAAGGCGATTAACGCGGCAAATAGCCTGGAACAGGCCGTGATCTCGCATTTCCTTATCGATATACAGATATGTCGCTGATGGCGCATCAAATCCAGTCAATAGTTTATCAACCACGATAAGAAGGCGCATTTGCCCAGGCTCTTCTATAAATTTTTTCTTAACCTGTTTTTCAAATTCCTCCGCCATAGTCATAGCTTCGTCTTCGGGCTTCTCGAAATACTGTGCCAACATGCGGCGATATATTTCATACTTCCTGAGCTTTTCAGTTAATCCTTCGCCAGATTCCTCCCCCTTTATATCAGCGGGGGAAGGTTGGTAGCTCGTAATAATGGCGCATTTTCCAGAGAGATCGGTTTTATCAAAAATCTCAAAAACCTTGCAGGCTTGATAAATACTGGAGCAAACAAGCATTGCATTGCCACGGCCATCCATGAGCCTTGGTTTAGTCTCCATATCCATCAAAATATCGTTGACGATTTGCTCTAGTCTGTCCTGACTGGACAACACTTTTTGCATCGTGCCCCATTTAAGTTTGAGCTGAGCTCTCGCCATATCTGAAAGCCCCTTGGTTTTAAGATCAAACCATTGATCGACTTTCTTTTGGGATGTCACATACTGATCGATATCCCGCGCTTCGTAGCGCAAATCGAGCACCACACCATCAGCCACCGCTTCATTGAACTTGTAGGTATGTATATAGCCATCATAGGCTCCAGTGTGACCAAATATTTCCAAGCTTTTTTTCTTATCCGCTTTCAGTAAAGGCGTGCCGGTGAAGCCAACAAACATAGCATTTGGTAAAATGGCTTTCATGGCATCATGCAACTTACCGGATTGCGTGCGATGACACTCATCGACAAAGACAAAAATATTTCCCTTTGCGCTAAAATCTGAAGGCAGACTTGCTTTTAATTCACTAATAAAGTCTTCGGTGGCTTCATCATTTTCATCTTCTGACTGTCTTCCGAACTTATGTACCAGTGAACAAAGAAGCCATGGAGTTGTTTGGTTAAGCGTGCTGATGAGATCAGCCCCATTTTTTGTACGGTAAATTTTCTCTTGCACACCTGTAAACACAGTTTCAATCTGTTGATCAAGCTCTGTACGATCCGTTACAACCAAAACACGTGCATCTTGGACATTTTCGCGTACCCATTTGGCCAGCCAAACCATCGTGAGGCTTTTTCCTGAGCCTTGAGTGTGCCAGATAATACCGCCTTCTTTGCGCTTCACATGCTCCTGAGCGGCTTTAGTCCCAAAATATTGATTATGACGGCAGGTCTTTTTAACGCCTGCATCAAAGACGATAAAATTGTGGATGATTTCTAGGAGACGTTCCTTATTGCACATTCTGCTGATTTGAAAATCAAGCGGATTACCGAAAGGATTATCGACGTCTTCTTTCCATTGATAATAATGCTTTTCGGATGTTTCGATGGTGCCGTAACGAAGTCCTTCGGTATCGTTACCTGCCATCACAAGCTGCATGGTGGTAAAGAAATTACGAATGAAAGCTTTTTTCTGATTATCAAGATTTTGGCGAATACCTTCACCAACCGATACACTGGAGCGTTTAAGCTCAACCACGCCTAGGGCAATACCATTCACATAAAGAACCAGATCGGGACGTTTTTTATTTTCGCCCTTGATTGAGACTTCCTCAGCAATGGAAAAATCATTGTGAAGGGGGTTTTTCCAATCAATTAGCCAGACTGTTTGATTTTGCTCACCTGCACCTTCTTTAACTTTAACGCCATAGCGCAGCAGAGTATAGACTTCCTTATTGGCCTCATAGAGATGTTTTCCGTCTCCAAGGGCGCTTGCTTGTTCCAACGCACGAAAGGTGCGATTAATCAGAGTATCGCTAATCCCGCGACCAGACAGCCATTTGCTGAGCAAGCCTTTTTCAATATTGCTGTTATTTTCCCGGTCTTGCCAGTTACCAAGATAATCATATTGAAGATGATCACGAAACAGCTTCACAATTCTGTTTTGCGTTTCTCTTTCCCTTTGGCCGACTTCTGGCATAACTCCCCCAAGAATTCTAATTCTTAAATAATTTAAAGCTCACTTGATAACGGTAGAAATCAATATTGCTGGTTACGCTCAATGCGCGGCGAAGGCGAAGATCATCTTCCAATGCGATAATCACACCTTTGACACTTTGATCATCTTCGGCAAGGTCTTCTAAGACAAACCCCATATAGCGCTGCACTTGACCGACAACGGCATCACTGGCACGGCCTTTTTTGAGTTCCACCACCAGATATTCTTTTTTGTCTTTGCTGATGGCCAAAATATCAATCGGGCCGGTATCGCTTGGATATTGCCGACCAACGATTTCGCCTTCATCCTCAACGATATCGTAGTTTCTGCCCAGCTCCGTATTTGCCCAGTTTTGCACCAGAAAATCTTCCAGATGTTTTTCAAGCGCAAAAACGGATGGGTCTTCGACTAGTTCATCCGTTGAAATTAATTGCGGCGGTGCATTACCGGCGAGTAAGCTTTCAATCTCTGTTCCGTGTTTTGATATATTGCTGACCGTGCCGATGGAACCCGCAGAATTCTGTAGGGATTTGCTCATCTCAGTACGGTCAATCGTTTTGGGATACCATTGCACTTTACGGCGGTGAGGCAAAATTCCACCCGGTACATAGGTGTAATCTTCAATAACTTCGCCCACCATATAGGCGCCATCACCATTGGGGCAAAGTAAAATGTCGCCGATCTTAATGCCCTTGCAAATCGTGTGCAGCATGCCACAAGCAAGACCAGCCGCTACCTTACTTTTGTCGGGATTACGTTCAAGGAAGATTGGAATAAACGCTTTATTAAAATCACGCCAGTTTTCAGGAAGCTTTTTGGATAGATCAAAATCCATATCCCAGTCACCACCGATGAAATGTCCGTTAAAGCATTCTTTGGCATAGGCATTTTTACGGCCAAGCATAATCCGGTAATAACTGCGTGCAATTGTCATTGATTTACGTCCCGTGTAACCTTTGTTCTTCCTGAATTGGCGCAGGAATATCAACAAGGCGTGTGCGCCCAGTGAGCAATTCCTGCATCATGCCTTGTTTTATGGATTTGGTTTTGTTCAATT
>JAJFJK010000147.1 GCA_021774075.1 Nitrosomonas sp.
AATTGAAATTTGGTTTGGCATTCTGTCTCGGAAGACCTTAAAGGGAGCAAGCTTTTGCAATGTCACAGAACTAAAGAATGCAATTGATGCATTCATTGTTCGACATAACCAGAACGCTCAACCATTCAAATGGCGGCGGCGTGAAGTGAAAAGTAGTCAAATTAGAAATACAATAGCTAACTTACGCAATTAAACACTAGGTTGCGGCGTTTTCAAGTATTGCTCATCCATTTGACGTAGCAAAACCAACTCACTTTCATTAGCTGGTTGTGGCTGATAATAATACGTCGAGCGTGCAACACTCAGTAAATGGCATTGGCGAGTCTGGCTCAACCTGTCGTGGGGCTCAATCATCGTTTTGCGTTCGAGAGCACTTAATGATCAGCTTTTTCTTGTTGTTTCTTGAAAATAGAAAAATCCAACTGGTTTCTCTGTAGCAGTTTATAGAATTCTGTTCGATTACGTTTTGCAATTCGAGCGGCTTGTGTGACGTTACCTGAGGTGATTTTTAGGACACGGATTAAATAATCTCTTTCAAATTGTTTTTTGGCTTCTTCAAACGATGAAAGCTCCGTGGTTTTCATATGCATTGCATCATGAACTTGTGCAGGTGAAATTAGAGATGATGTGCTCAAGACAACACATTGTTCCACGATATTCATGAGCTGCCTGACATTGCCCGGCCATGATGCGCTAATTAACATTTGCATGGCATCTGGTGAAAACCCGTTAATATCTCTTTCATATCGTTTGGTAAATAATTCAAGAAAATAATTGCCTAATAAAGGAATGTCTTCTCGTCTTTCTGATAGGGCAGGTATATTCAGCGCAACGACATCTAAACGGTAGTACAGATCTTCACGAAAATTTCCTTCGGCAATTTCAGTTTTGAGATCACGATGTGTGGCAGAAATAATGCGTACATTGACGGTAACTGTATTGGCACTGCCCACTGGGCGAATTTGTTTTTCTTGCAGGGCGCGTAATAATTTAACTTGCAACAGGATAGGCATGTCGCCAATTTCATCAAGAAACAGGGTGCCGTCTTCGGCCAATTGAAACAACCCTTGATGATTACGAATGGCGCCTGTGAACGCACCTTTTACATGGCCAAAAAGTTCTGATTCTAATAATTGTTCTGAAATTGCAGCGCAATTAACAGCAACAAATGGTTTGTCACAACGATTTGAGGCGCTATGGATTGCACGCGCGAATAATTCCTTGCCGACACCACTCTCACCATACAGTAATACGCTGGCATCCCCTCTGGCAACAAGTTCTGCTTTACCCAAAACGTCTTCCATTACGGCACTGTGTGTAATAATTTCTTTACGCCATAAAGTATGTGATCTTTCTAACTTTGTTGTATATGGAACATGATTCAATGCTCGCTTGATCTGCGCGAGTAAATTTGTGCTGTCAAAAGGTTTGGTTAGATAACCAAAAACACCGCGCTGTACTGCTGCGACGGCGTCCGGGATGGTGCCATAAGCCGTTAGAATAATAACCGGTAGCGTTGGAATATTGGTGTGAATTTGTTCGAATAATGCCATGCCGTCCATGCCACTCATTTGCATATCACTGACGACGAGCTGTGGTCTGGACATATCTAAGTAATTTAAAGCTGATTCCGCACTATTTGTTGTGTCAATTTCATAACCAGCAGCAATCAGTCGGATAGACAGTAGTTCAAGCAGGCCAGAGTCATCATCTACCAATAGTATTTTTGATTTAGTCTCCATAATTCATTTAATTCGATTAAGGGATGTTTCTTCTAATAAGTGTTTTTTCCATATCTTTAATGCCATTGACCTTCCTTTGTAATATTTCAGTTTGTTGTTTCTCTCTGACCAGTTGTTGAGATAAATCGTTGGCCATTTTATTAATACGTTCTTCTTCTTCCAGCCGCGTAATCAGCATATTTCTGAAACTAATAAAACTGGCATATTGTTCAATATCATGCCATTCTTTAAGTAAAGTTAGTGCGGCATCTCGATTATGGAAGCTTGTATTTGGTAATGAAAGTAACAGTATATATCGAATACGATCCTCATCTTTCTTTTCATTCAAAAACTTTTCTTGTGCGGCTTCAAATATAGTATCAAGTTCTGACGCATGCATATTTTGAACATGAGCATAATCTAACATTAGGCTATTAAGCTGAATTTTGCCGTTAAGCTGAATTTTGTCGTTAACATGAGGTGGTGATTTGTCTGGGAATAGGGGCGTGTTTATCTGCATATTAGAACACCCGGTTAACAGGATATTTAATAGTATGAACACAGGTATTCTATTATAGATAAAGCTCATATAACTTCCTCAAGATCACTAATAGGTAATATCAGCCGAAAATGGGCACCACTCCCTGTTTGCTCAACTAGTGTAATATTTCCACCATGAGCCAGTGCAAATTCTCGGGCAATGGATAATCCAAGTCCTGTACCTCTTACATGTGTATCCGGTATAAACTGCCCTTGATAAAAGGGGTCAAATATTTTTCCTTTATCAGTATCATGTATGCCAACACCCGTATCAATGATGTCTACTTGGATAGATTCATTATCCTTGGTGGCATTAATATCAATGCTGCCTTTTAGTGACGAAAACTTTACTGCATTGGATAAAAGATTATCGAGTATAGTTTGAATTTTATCTTCATCACATTCGAAAATTATGTCTGAGTAATTGCGATTAATTTTTAGTGCCTTACTCATGATTGATAGATTCTGATTTTGCAGAACATGATCTAAAATTTCAGACAGATTAACGGGTTGTTTTACAAGTGCTGTTTTTTCTGCCTGTATAGCGCTATAGCTTAACAAATCTTCAATACGTTTTTGCAGCTGCAAACTACTGCTGTGCAAAATATCTGCAATGAGTTGTTGTTGCTTTGTTAGATTCCCGGTGACACCTTCTGCGAGTAAATCCGCACCTTCACGAATGGCTGTTAACGGTGTTTTAAGTTCATGGGAAACATGTCTGAGAAATTGAATTTTTTGTTCTTCCAATTTTAGCAAGCGACGGCGCATCCAGTCCAGGCGATTTCCCAGATACTCCAGACTCTGAGGGCCGCCCACCTGAATGGGTTTTGACAATTGCCCTTGCCCCATATTGTATATGGCTTCATCAATTTGTCGAATCGGGCGTGTAATGACAATAGAGAATATAACTGCCAAAACGATCACGAATGGAATTAAAGCAAGCAGCTGTCTTTCAACTGTTGTGCGGGCTTGACTCGCCATTTTAAGCATTTCATTAACTTCTTGCCTAATCAGTTTGTTTCCAATAACTGAAAAGCCTTGAACTGACTCAAGTATGTGTGAGAACGCTTCAATCTGAACATCAAAGCTTGCCGGTGTATCTTTAACTTCTAAAACATCTTTATAAACGATGGCTTCTGCTAAACGTATTTTTTCCAATAATAATTGTTGTTCTGGCGGTAGCGTAAGTTCAACCAGCTGTTCGGCAGTCATTTCAAATTTTGTATGCGCATGAAAGTAACCTTCAAGTAATGATGAATCACTGAGAATAAGGGCTTGTCTTAAGCTCCTCTCCATGGCAAGTGATTCATCAAGCAATACACGGTTTCCGTGAGTAAGCTGAGTTGCCTGATAGACTGTATTGCGACTTTGTTCCGCGAGATTGTCAATAGTCATTGCGCTGTTTATCAGTGCAATGATAAGCGGAATGCCGACAAGTGAGAATCCAAACAATATAAGCTTTAAAAAAGATTTGGGGTAACGCTTAATCTTAGTTAAATTTAAATTATTTGACTCGGTAGAAAATTCCGTAGTCGTGGTATTGGTTTGAGTAGCCATAGTTGCTTCTCTTGTCGGTTCTAGAAATACCTCAGCAATAGCTTAAAGTGTTTTGCACAGAAAGTCTGATAAATCAATGTCTAGTGCTCCGACTACTTTATTTTGACGGATAAAGATTTATTAACACTATATTCTACTTGTTTTGGGGCATGTTTTTATTCGTCAAAATAGTGTGTTGATGTACTAGTCGTTTACCAACTCTCTTAAAACATAAGGCAAAATGCCGCCATGTTGGTAGTAATCCACTTCAATGTTGGTGTCAATACGGCATAGCAGAGTAACTTCCTTTTGCGTTCCGTCTTGTTTGCGAATCACGAGGGTTACATTCTGTTGTGGTTGTAAATTTTGCAGGCCCAGAATATCGAATTGCTCATTGCCTTCAATGCCCAGTGATTGAACGTTATCATTGCCTTTAAACTGCAATGGGAGAACGCCCATGCCAATGAGATTGCTGCGGTGTATGCGCTCAAAACTTGTGACGATGACTGCTTTCACACCGAGTAACTGCGTGCCTTTTGCAGCCCAGTCCCGACTCGAACCGGTGCCATATTCCTTGCCACCAAATACGATGGTGGGAATGCCTTGAGATTGATATTTCATGGCCGCATCATAAATACTCATTTGTACCGCTGCCTGGTTTGCATCGCCCTGGTAGAGTGTTACGCCACCTTCACTGCCTGGGATCATCAGATTTTTAATACGTACATTGGCAAAGGTGCCGCGCATCATGATTTCATGATTGCCACGACGAGAACCATAGCTATTAAAATCCTTTTTCTCTACCTGCTTTACCTGTAAATATTCACCAGCTGGAGACGCCTCTTTAATAGCACCGGCAGGGCTGATATGGTCTGTGGTTACAGAGTCACCAAATAGACCTAAGGCATGAGCGTTTTTGATACTGTCCATTTTGTTGGCATTGCTCGGCTGGATGGAAAAATCCTGGAAGAATGGCGGCTCGGCAACATAGGTGGATTGCGGCCAGTTATATGTTTTACCGGTGACTGAGGTGATGTCGTTCCATAGTGGATGATCTTTGGTCAGATTGCCATACAGCTGACGGAATGTGTCGGCATTGGTGGCGAATTTCAAGAGTGCGTTTATTTCTTCACTGCTCGGCCAGATATCTTTGAGCCAAACCGGATTATTATCCTTGCTAGTACCGAGTGGTTCAGTCGTCAGGTCTTTCAGTACGCTGCCGGCAATGGCGAATGCTACAACTAAAGGGGGTGAGGACAGAAAATTAGCGCGAATATTGGCGTGAATCCTGGCCTCAAAATTGCGATTTCCGGAAAGCACCGCTGCGCAAACTAAATCATTCTTAACAATGGTCTCTTCAATGGGTTCGGCCAACGGGCCGGTATTGCCAATGCAAGTGGTGCAACCATAACCTGCCAGATTAAAACCAAGCTGTTCAAGGTAGGGAAGCAGACCGGTTACCGTTAAATAATCCGTTACCACTCTGGAACCAGGAGCGAGTGATGTTTTGATATGGGGTTTTACGGACAATCCTTTTTCTACCGCTTTCTTGGCCAATAATCCGGCAGCGATTAATACACTGGGATTAGAGGTGTTGGTACATGACGTAATGGCAGCGATTAAGATGTCACCGTTACCTAATTCAACCGAATCGCACGGTATGTCGGCGGATGTATCCACTGCGTCTGGCGTTGGATGATTGCCAATCATCTCTGTTACATTGCGTGCGTTATTTGGCGGCAGGCGATTTTCATCTTGATTGCCTAAATCAATTTGGGTGCAAACATCTGCGCCGCTTTGTGCATCGCGTGTGTGATAGCGTTGATTGATGTCGTCACTTTGCTTGCCAAAACCGCCTTCAGACACAGGTCTATTAAAAAGAGTGGTAAATTGAGTTTTTATATTTGCCAGGTCAACGCGGTCTTGTGGGCGTCTTGGGCCGGCAAGTGATGGTGAAACGCTGCTGAGGTCCAGTTCAAGTTCCTGGGTATAATCGATCTCGCCTTTGCGTGGGGTGCCATACATTTCCTGTGCTTTAAAATAAGCCTGGAATGCGGTTATTTCTGCGTCACTGCGCCCAGTGCCTTGGAAGTATTCAATGGTGGTGTCGTCAACCGGGAAGAAGCCCATGGTTGCGCCGTATTCTGGTGCCATATTGGCAATGGTGGCGCGGTCTGGCAGTGTTAATGATGCTGTGCCTTCACCAAAAAATTCAACAAACTTGCCAACAACATTTGCGGCTCTAAGCATTTCAGTGATTGTTAGAACTAAATCAGTTGCCGTAACACCTTCACGTAATTGCCCTGTCAAATTGACACCAATAACATCCGGCGTCAGGAAATAAACAGGTTGCCCTAACATGCCTGCTTCAGCCTCAATACCGCCGACACCCCAACCAACAACGCCAATGCCATTAATCATCGTGGTGTGTGAATCCGTGCCAACCAAGGTATCAGGATAAATAACGCCATTCTTCTGGTGTACACCACGTGCAAGATATTCCAGATTAACCTGGTGCACAATACCGATGCCCGGCGGGATGACTTTAAACGTGTCAAAAGCCTGCATGCCCCATTTAATAAACTGATAACGCTCGTTATTACGTGCAAACTCGATTTGCATATTCTGTTTAAGCGCATCTTTGTTACCGTAGTGATCAACCTGAATGGAATGATCAACGACCAGGTCAACAGGAACTAATGGCTCGATCAACTTGGGATCTTTCCCCAGTTTTGTGACAGCACTACGCATGGCAGCCAGATCAACCAGTAGCGGAACACCGGTAAAATCTTGCAAGACGATGCGCGAGACAACAAAAGGAATTTCATTGGTTCGGGTTGCATTCGGTTGCCAACCAGCCAATTGTCGGACATGTTCTTCGGTAATCTTTTTGTCATCAAAATTACGTAAAACAGATTCCAGCACAATACGAATGCAAACGGGAAGTCGGGAAATTTTACCCAGACCGTTTTTTTCAAGTGCTGGTAGCGAATAGTATTTTGCAGCGTTGCCGTGAAGCGTAGAGAGTTCTTGTAAACTATTGAAGAGATTGTGCGTCATTTAAAATTCCAAGAGGGTAATGTGAATCTGAGAATGCAATATTAAGTTGGCGTATTTTACCATAGCTACACGCTTGTATCCCTTGCAGGGTGCGGGCTTATAAAATATTAACGATTTCTTTCTTCGGCGAATGAAGATACATCGCTGAAGGAATATACATCCTCATTGTCAAACACAATTAGTGCGTTAAATCATGTTTGCTTAATCCAAACGAAAACCGATTTTTACTTTTACCTGGTAGTGGCCAACCTTGTTGTCAACAATATGCCCACGCGTTTCAAGCACTTCAAACCAATCCAGGTTATGCAGAGATTTGCTGGCTTTGGCAATGGCTTTTTCAATCGCGTCATCACTACTTTGGGTTGAAGAACCGACTAATTCAATGACTTTGTATACATGATCACTCATTACGAAATCCTCATTATGGTTAAAAAGATTTTTCCCTGAAGGTATAGAATATACCAGAAAGTTGTTTTGCTATAGCATTGTAATGGTGTCAAGGATTTTTTGATGAAAACTTAAAGGAATCAATTGCTATGAATACAAGATGGGTGCTTATATTATTGTTGATAATTTTTGTTGCTGCTTGTGCAACCACGCCAACGGGTAGAAGCCAGCTGGTTTTTATGCCTGATAGTGAATTGGACGCAATGGGGTTGCAGGCTTTTGATAACTTGAAGAAAGAAAAAGCCATTAGCAGCAGTAACAGGGAGATTCAATTTGTACAATGCATTTCAGATGCGATAACGCGTGAAGTGGGTGGTGAATGGGAAGTTGTCGTGTTTGAAGATAACACGCTAAATGCCTTTGCTTTGCCGGGCAACAAAATCGGCGTGCATACCGGATTGATTGATTTGGTAGATAATCAGGATCAGCTTGCATCAGTTATCGGCCATGAAGTTGGTCATGTACTTGCCAAACACAGTAATGAACGAATGTCCCAAAAAATGGGTGCACAATTGGGTATTTCTCTGGTTACGGCTGTTGCCGCACCGCAAACTGCCTTGGGTCAGACGGCAGTAAGCTTGCTGGGTGTGGGAGCGCAATACGGCGTAATCATGCCGTTTAGCCGTTTGCATGAAAGCGAAGCGGACATTATTGGTGTTGAATTGATGGCAAAGGCGGGTTTTGATCCTGCTGAAAGCATCACATTATGGCAGAAAATGGCGCAAGCCAGCCAAGGCCAACAACCGGCGGAGTTCTTGTCTACACATCCGTCACATGACTCGCGTATTGATGACTTACGGGAACATCTGCCAGAAGCAATGAAATTAAGGCAACAAGCCCATGCAGCAGGTAAAATACCAAAGTGTGTGAAATAGTTTGCACGCCATCAACTTGATGGAGTGCTGGTTATTCTTTTGGTTCTGGCTCATGCGCCGCAAAATCAAGTTCCACTTTTGCGCCGTCCGGGTCATGACAGAATAGCTGCCATATATCCAGGTCTTTCATGCGGTGCAACGTAAACTTAATGCCATGTTGCTTTAATGTGTCAACTACAGATTGTAGGCCGGATGCGCTAAAAGCCATGTGATCAATCACACCCGGCGCATTTTGTGGCATTGGCCTGCCTGCCATAATATGTAAAATAGCCTGATCTCCGGTATAAAGCCAGGCGCCTGGAGACTCAAGCGGTGGGCGATAACCTTCAGTGAGCCCGAGAATGTTGATGTAAAAAGCTTTGCTTTTTTCCAGATCACTGCTCAATACAGTGAAGTGATTCATGCCTTGAATGGTCATTTTGATTGTCTCGTAAGTTGAATTTTATTGATATCGAGAGTATATGTAAGTCAATGCCACATCAAACTTTTTCTTCAACCGAAATACCAAACTTATGATCCCAGAAAGATTTTTAATGCTCCGAGGAAATGATTATGTTATTGAAAATTGGTTCGAAAGGCGATGATGTCAAAAAGTTACAACAGAAATTAGGCCTTGTAAGTGACGGCAGCTTTGGTGTTGTAACGGAAAAAGCTGTAAAAGCCTGGCAAACAGCGAATGGCTTGAATGCTGATGGCGTCGTCGGGCTAAAAACATGGGGAAAATTATCTCCTGAAGCTGTTAATGACGCGACGCCTGCAGTAAACGCTGATGCCATAACAGTTGAAGGCATTTCATTAAGTAAATTAGTGAATCAAGTGCCAGCGACAGTGATCAATCAAATTCCTGCGAGCGCGACAAAATTTCAAATCAACACGCGTTTGCGTCTGGCACACTTTCTTGCGCAATGTGCCCATGAAAGTGCTGGGTTTAATGCAACAGAGGAAAATTTGAATTATTCTGCGGATAGTTTGAAAAGAGTTTTTTCGAAATATTTTCCAGATGATTTGGCCAATAGTTATGCCCGGCAACCGGAAAAAATAGCCTCGCGGGTTTACGGCAACAGAATGGGTAATGGCGACGAAGCAAGTAAGGAAGGCTATAAATACAGAGGGCGTGGCTATATTCAGTTAACAGGAAAAGACAATTACAGGGCCTTTGATAAGGCGGCAGATGACGATATTGTAAATAACCCCGACTTGGTTTCTAAAAAATATCCTTTGTTATCTGCAGCATGGTTCTGGGATTCTCGTTCGCTTAATCAATTGGCGGATAAGGGCGCAAGTGATGATGCGGTAACCAAGATTACCAAAAAAATTAACGGTGGCACCCACGGCTTGGATGATCGTATCAAGCGTTTTAAGAATTATTATGCGTTGTTAGCTTGAAAAAGTACGCTATGAAGCCGGTTGCCGTTGTGTCGATAGGGTTGTTCTGTATGATTGCGTTGCCTGCTGTCGCTACTGATACACATTGTAGTGAGCAGGAACAGATTGTTTTTTCATGCTCACTTGGCAAGAAAATTGTATCCGTATGTGCATCAAGCGATTTGTCGCCGGATACTGGTTATCTACAATATCGAATTGGTAAAAGAAATACGCTAGAGTTGGTGCTGCCAATTTCAACACAGCCTGAGCAGCATATCCAGGCACGGATTTTGATGTTTGCTGGCGGTGGTGGTGGTTATCTGCGTTTTATCAATGGTGGATATCATTACATAGTCTATACCGCGATAGGTAAGGGCTGGGGCGTTAAAGACGGTGTTTCAGTGGAAAAAAATAATAAATTGATTGCTAACTTTAAATGTCAGGATATTCCTGTTTCGGTACTGGGCGAAGCATTTTTTACTCGTGCGGGTTTGCCAGTTGATCGACAAGAGTTTTTTCTTCCCTAGATAATTTTGTATTTGTGGGTTCAGCGAGCTGGAAAGAGCTTGATTAAAATCAGAGGAATGGCAATAACAATAGATGCTTCGACTATTTTAATATATTGTTAAGACGATAAGAGGGATCTTTGATATTACTGAAGATCCTCTTCTCTAATTTCTTTTGTTGTTGCTGATTACTTTCATATACTAGGAGGAAACAACATGTCTAGTCAGCCTTCAGTTGTTCCAGTGAAAATAGATGCTGCGCCAGAATCAAGCAAAGACCCGATAAAAATAATGATGGAAATTGCTGAAAATGAAAAATTATCCGATGCGGATAAGAGTGCGCTCATACAATATGCGCAATCACGTTTTACTAATAGACGACGTATGGCATATATCGCTCTTTACACTTTGGTTTTTTCCCTGGTTTTGTTGTTCGTGGCTATTTTCATTGATGGTCTTATAATTTGCGCTGGTAAAGATCCATGTAATGGGATATTAAAATGGCTATGTCGCAATTAATTGTTGAATTGAGCGTCCAATGTGTATCAGGATGTAAAAAGAGGGATGCACACCATGAAAACGATGGACTTCAAAGTTTGGATAAAATCAATTGACCGCATGAGTCGTAGGTAGAGAGATAAACTTCGAGAGCGATTAGCAAGAAAAATAGGCGCAGATACAGTCGTTACTTTGATTGAACAAAGTGTGAATGACGGGCCTAGATGTCCACACTGTATGAGCACGAAATTGTATCGTTGGGGTAAAGTTTGCG
>JAJFJK010000148.1 GCA_021774075.1 Nitrosomonas sp.
TCCCAGATAAAACGTATAGAATAGGGTGGCGGTTGCTGCGTGACTATATCGAAATCATTTTTTGACATTTACGGCCCTCCAATTACTGGAGGCACAGAAATGCTGTTGCTACCTGCAAATTGTGAAAAACTAACGTTTTCCAGAAGGGGAAGTAGTGCTTCAATGGGGGTTAGTTCTGAGGTTGTTATGTCTTTGGCAATACTCAGTAGATTGAGTTTGATGCCTGCCCCCGCAACCAAACATATCAATGGCTTACAGGTAGTTTCTTGTAGGCCATTTTTGTTTAATTAAAGAATGTCACCAATATGTCACTATGCTTTATCAGCGGAACGATCAATCAATCAAAATAACAGGCAGCAAAAAACTCGCGGATGCGGGTCTTGGGCGTTAACGTCTATTTAATTAGATAACCGATTATGTTTCTTTTTCTGCATTTCGGGGCGATGTTTTTTCTTTGTAGTCCTGCTAGCTTTTGTGGCGCTTGTTTTTTCTTTATTGATGTTGCTGATGCTTCTGTCGGATTTGCTTCTGCGACATTTACTGAGAACGGCAAAGCCTTTTTCTATCGCTCCATTCCGACCCCATCTAATGCGGAAATGCCTGCAGGCGACACGTCTGCTTCATCGGAGGAAAGACCGATATTTATTGCGGCCTGTTTAAATTTAGCTGTCAGGACCCATTCGCCTTCATGAATTCCTTGATCTTTCAGCATCATTACCAGCAGCTCTTCTATTCGTGTACTTAATCTGCGTTATCTCAGCCATCAGTAGGCCGCTCTCGCAAAGGCAACGTTTGTGTCGCTAGTTACTAATAAAGTCTTATCATCATCAATAAATTTTATTTGTTTATACGAGGTTTCGTCACTAATAAGATGCATTAACGGAGCGTGCATAATAATTGCTGTAGAAGCGAAAGCATCTTTAATATAATTTACCGCCCCCGTTAATGCTTTTTATGTGCCGTCAGCTTCTCCGGCATAAGCAGCAACAGCAGCCTGGATGGCGAGGTTTCACGGTGTGGCGATACGCTATCTCGGAAGTTATCTGGGATGGCATCGAATGATTGATCGTCTCGGTCGAAACATTACACCAACTTTCTGTTTTTTATCAGCTCTTGGGAAAACAAGACAATTTCAACAATTAATTGCGACATAGCCTTTATCTATTTCATTCAACACCCAGACTTCAAGAGTGCGGGATTCACCAATCCTGTCAGGAAAGAATCTGTTAGGCGTTTCAAAGAAAACCCCAGTAAAGACAAGTTTCTATCTGAAAAAGAACAACGAGCCGTTCTAACTGCTTGTCGTGTTTCTAACTGGAGTAAATTTTATCTATTGGTGTTGATAGCTTTGACAACTGGTGCCAGAAAAGGCGAGCTTTTGAATCTATCACTATCTAGTGACGTGGTATGATATAAACAAAATGTTGCATTCCAACCAATAAAGAAATTTGGCTGGATTTTCCTACACAGTCCGGTAACATAGCTTTGTTATGGGTTTTTTATGAGAATCTGGCACCACTGGTGTAGAGTGTATAACGATAGATTTGATGGAATACAACTGGTCTACCTATTAGATGTTAGTGCTACAGAACATCTTGCAGAACGCAACAAAATTCAGATTAAATCTATAAAATAACATGAAAGGTTGTTAAATATACTTCTAGAATGTAAACCTAAGTATGGTTAGTGCAAAGCCAACCAATATTTGGCTAGTGTTTATGGATTTAGCTAGAAGAAAGGTAAAAATTAAAGAGCGCTCATGAATCTTTGTTTATGAAGATATTTTGTTAAAAATTTACCTAAAAACTAAATATATAGATGAATCTGCCGTAAATATTTAATATGACAAATAATACAATATCTTCTAATATGACGAATAATACAATATCTTCTAATGTTGTTTGGCAGCAAAGTGAAATCACTAGACGTGACCGTGAAAATATGAATCAGCATCGTGGTGCGGTGCTCTGGTTTACCGGTCTATCTGGATCAGGCAAATCAGCTTTAGCGCATGCTGTAGAAAAACGTTTATATCAACAAAGCGTGCGTACTTATGTATTAGATGGCGACAACATTCGGCATGGTTTGTGTGGAGATCTTGGTTTTTCTGACATTGCACGTAGAGAAAATATTAGACGTATTGGAGAAGTGTCCAAATTATTTGTTGATACCGGCATAGTCGTTTTAACCGCATTCATTTCACCTTTCCAAGAAGACCGGGCTGTTGTACGCAAGCTACACCAGCAGGGTGACTTTATTGAGGTTTATTGTGCAGCAAGCCTGGACATCTGTGCAGCCCGTGATGTTAAAGGGTTATATCAACGAGCGCGAAAAGGTGAAATTAAAGATTTTACCGGAATTTCATCGCCTTATGAGGCACCAGAAAATGCTGAATTAACCATTGATACGGGCGAAGCATCTTTAGAAGAAAGTGTAGAGAAAGCGATAGATACATTAAAGAAAAGGAATATCTTTAATGTATAATCAATTGGTTATATGAAGGACATGGAACCGGACACTTACTTTTTGTTATTTTCAGTTCAATTATTCATCTAAACAAAGGGTATTTTGGACTTTTTTCACTATCCTGTCGCCATTGCATGCATTCGTTTGAAATTATAGGCCATGGTGACTAGTGTTTAATTGCGTAAGTTAGCTATTGTATTTCTAATTTGACTACCTTTCACTTCACTCCGCCGCCGCCATTTGAATGGTTGAGCGTTCTGGTTATGTCGAACAATGAATGCATCAATTGCATTCTTTAGTTCTGTGACATTGCAAAAGCTTGCTCCCTTTAAGGTCTTCCGAGACAGAATGCCAAACCAAATTTCAATT
>JAJFJK010000149.1 GCA_021774075.1 Nitrosomonas sp.
AAGTAGTCGTTCAGAAGTTACTTAACACGCTTAATGTAACAAGTTTCGTCATTCCCGCGTGCTTCTGGCGGGAATCCAGACTGGCAATGGATTCCCGCTAAGAACATGCGGGAATGACGGATTAAGTGAGTTGCTTATGTAGCACATAGCCGTCCAAAAGTTATTAATATTTCCAATGGCATAGCCCTGTAATAATCAGCGCGTTTTGTTAAAATATTTATGATCGCGTACTTAGTAAAAACATCGTCTACATAATGGGTAACCATTGTAATCAGCAGCTTTACTTCGATAGCAAATGATATTTTACAGTCTTTTTATTGGCTTTTTTTAAACCTAAATCCCTAAAATATCAAGTTGAAAGAGTACTAGCAATCCACATCACCTTAATTATCAAACCCACTGAGATACAAATCGCCACAAGCGCAAAAGCTTGCTGTAATTTTTCACCAGAAATATGGCTGGCAAAAATGCGCCCGATCAGCATACCGGCCAGTGCGCCAATGGTAAAAGGAATCGCAATGGACCACTTCATTCCACCCATTAGCGTGGCCGTTGTAACGCCTACGGCAGAAACAAGCGTAATGACGGCTAAGGAGGTTGCCAGGATTGATTGCATCTGAAGGTTAGTCACTTTCTTGAGTGCCGGCACAACCACAAAACCACCGCCCACACCCAATAAGCCAGATAAAAAACCGACTAAAGCACCTGACAAAGCTAATGCACGTGCACAAAACCAAGTCCATATCAACCGACCATCAGCGGTTTCTACAAGGCAAGGTTGCGTAGTGTTATCCGCAGCAATGTTATTGTTATCGCGCATGCTTTGCCGCAACATATCCACTGCAACATAAGCCAGAATGAATGCAAATAATATTGTCAAAGGCGCATTTGGCAATTTCTGCGCTAGCCACAAACCTATGGGCGAAGCAATTGCACCGGTAAAAGCAATCAAAGCGGCCGCCCGATAGCGTACTTTTCCCTGCACAAGCGCAATCATTGCGCCCATTGTAGCTGACAGACAAACGGCCAGCAAAGCAACAGGCACCGCTTCAACCATCGTCAGGTGTAATCCAAAAATCAGTAAGGGCACGGCGATAATTGCACCACCGGCACCGGTCAATGCAAGTGTTATGCCTGTTAACGAACCAAGCAAAAGCGGCGTTAGATAGATTTCCACGTGAGACCGTTTTATTTGCCGGGTTTACCTGGGCGGGCAAGCCATTCCTTGCCTTTCAGCATCACATTCCAATAAACCCACGGAAACAGCGTCGTTTTAAAAAACCAGGCCAACTTTCTGGGCACTGTTGGATTCAACGGAAAAGTCGGTAACAATTTTCCACCAAAACCAAATTCAGCCAGAATCACCTTGCCATTTTCCACTGTCAACGGACAGGCACCATAACCATCATAGATGGTTGTCATGGTCTGATCTTCCTTCTCAGCTAAAAGATTTTCAGCAACCACAACAATTTGCTTTCTTACTGCTGCGGCTGTTTTTGCATTGGGTGATGATGAAGCATCACCCAATGCAAAAACATTAGGATAATCGGGATGCTGTAATGTTTTCTCATTCACTTTACAAAAACCGCTGGCGTCTGCAAGCGGACTGTTGCGTAAAAAATCAGGCGCCATTTGTGGCGGCGTGACATGCAATAAATCAAACGGCTTTTCTTCCTGGGTGATATTTCCTGCACTGTCCTTTATCTCAAAATAGGCAATCTTTTTCTTGCCATCGACTTTCACCAGATTGGAATTGAATGCCAGCCTAGCATCATAGCGCTGCACGTATTCCATAAGCGACGGCACAAAATCAGCCACACCAAATAGCACAGCACCGGCAGTATCGAACTCGACATCAATTTGATCCAAACAGCCTGCCCGTTGCCAATGATCACAGGACAGATACATGGCCTTCTGTGGTGCACCCGCACATTTTATTGGCATGGGCGGTTGCGTAAACAAAGCCTTGCCCTGTTTGAGTTCTTTCACCAATGACCAGGTATAGGGCGCCAAATCAAAATGATAGTTTGACGTCACACCATTCTTTCCCAACGTCTCCTCCAAACCCTCAATTTTCTCCCATGCCAGACGAATACCAGGGCATACAATTAACTGGTGATAACCAATTGCACGCCCATCAGTCAAATGCACAAGATTGTTTTTAGGGCCGAAGTCCCTAGCTGCCGCCTGAATCCACACAGCATTTTTCGGGATAACCTCTGACATTTCTTTGACGCTATCAGCAGCGTCATAAGCACCACCGCCAACCAGTGTCCAGGCGGGTTGATAATAATGTTTGTCATTCGGCTCAATAATAGCAATCCGCAATGCCGGCCTGCGCTTAAGCAGACTAGCTGTAACACCTATACCAGCAGAACCACCACCAACAACGACCACATCAAAAGCGTTATCCCAATTACAAGCAGCCACAACGGCCTGATGTTCCGCCAATACTTCGTCCGACTTGCTCATTTCATGCAAGGCAGTCGCACGTTTCCCTGAACCACAAAATGCCAGTACCGGCCCCGGCAAATCAGAAATAAGTTCCTGAAATGCAACACCACGCTCATCTGTTATGGCACCCATCCTAACGGGCAAATAAGCAAAAGTAATACCGAAAGATTTCGCCACTAGTTCCAGTTCTTCACTGCTCGGCTGATCTCCTCCCCCTTCATAGTCCGGCCTGTTACAAATAATAGACTTGAAGCCGGAATTAGCGATTTCATCAATATCATCAATACTGATTTGGCCCGTTACAGATAATTTTTCATCTAATTTAGTTAAAGTTAGACTCATTCTTGCCTCCTAATCGCCTTTACAATAAAGGCTAAATAATGTTTCCATAATTTTGGTTGCTTCTTCGCTTGCCAAACTGTAATAAATATATTTTCCTTTACGTTCACTAACTACAAGCTTCTCTTCACGCAGCACAGTCAGTTGCTGTGAAAGTGTTGGTTGATGGATGCCCAGCAATTTTTCTAATTCACCTACATTCTTGGCACCTTGGCTAAGCTGACACAAAATAAGCAGCCTGTCTTCATTCGCCAATACTTTTAACATCCCACACGCCTCCGAAGCAGACCCACGTATGGTTGAAATATCCGGAAAATCTAATTGCGTTTTCATAATATTTAATTTAATAATTAATATAATGTTGACAGATAATATATTGGAAGATATATTGTTGTCAACATTTAAGGAAGTATCGATATCGACACTTCTTTAGATTACACAGAATACAGTTTGATACTAAACTAAAGGAAAATAAAATGAAGCTAAATATAGAAACATTCTTTGAGCCAGCCACATGGACTGTTAGTTATGTGGTGTTTGATGAAGTGGGTGGCAGCTGCGCCATCATAGACCCCGTTCTTGACTACGATGCAAAATCAGGCAGAATAAGCACCCAATTTGCGGACAAGCAAATCGAATTCATAAAAAGCCAGCAACTGACTGTTGAATGGATTCTGGAGACACATGCACATGCCGATCACCTCTCATCAGCTCACTATCTTAGAAGTCAATTGGGTGGAAAAATCGCAATTGGAAGTGGCATTCCCGCGGTACAGGAAACCTTTAAAAAGATATTTAATATTGGTGATGAATTTGTACCAAATGGCAGTCACTTCGACCACCTGCTCACTGATGGCGAAATATTCCTAGTGGGAAAACTTACTGCAAAAGCGATTTCAGCACCCGGGCATACACCCGCAGATCTGGCCTATCAATTTGATGATGCGATATTTATAGGTGACACACTGTTCATGCCGGATGTCGGCACAGCGCGTGCAGATTTTCCAGGCGGTGATGCGCGCCAGTTATATCGGTCCATACAAAAGCTGCTGGCATTTCCAGCAAAAACCAGATTCTTCATGTGCCACGATTATCCGCCGACAGATCGTGCTATTCAGTGGGAAAGCACGGTAGCAGAACAACGTGCACACAATATTCATGTACATGACGGCATCAATGAAGATGAATTTGTTGTCATGCGTACGACACGCGACGCCACACTTGATGCGCCCAACTTACTCCTGCCATCCATACAAACCAATATACGCGCCGGTGAATTACCACCAACTGAAAGAAATGGTGTGGCCTATTTTAAAATCCCCATTAATTTAATTTAGATTGACTTATTTCAATATCTCCCAATAAATACAATATAAAATTGAAAAATATAGCTTAAAAAAACCCGTTTCTTAATTGTTGCAGAACAGGAGAACACACGCTATGTCACACCCTGATTACAATAGACGACAATTCTTGCAATATGCTGCAGTGGGCACAATAGCCACTGCATTACCTGGTTTCACGTTAGCCGGACACAGATCGATTAACAGCAAACCCAACAGTGCATTCAAACCCGATGTAGAACTGGAACTGACCGCACAAGTTGCAGAAGTTCCAATACTACCGGGCGCTAATACAAGTGTTTTCAAATATCACGGAAAATTATTAAAAGGTCCTCAGAATGCTTTAAAAACCATACCGGGCTATTTGGGTCCAATCCTGAATCTTGAATATGGCCAGAAAGTACGGATTTTCTTTTATAACCAATTATCTGAACCATCCATACCCCACTGGCATGGCATGCACGTACCACAAATGATGGATGGACATCCCATGTATGAAATATTCAAGGATGAACAATATGTTTTTGAATTTGAGGTAAAGAATCCAGCCGGAACCAACTGGTATCATTCTCATACGCACGAAATGACAGCCACACAGGTCTATCAAGGTCTGGCAGGTCTCATCACTGTCACTGACGAGCACGAACAAAAATTGGGCTTACCGAACGGTGAATACGATTTACCGCTGGTCATTCAAGACCGGCGCTTTACGGCCGGCAACCAACTGCAATATCTAAGAGGTATGCACCAACGCATGACCGGCTTCCACGGCGATACTATTCTTATCAACGGACAAGCAAACAGTGCTATTCCAGTAAAAACCCGTGCCTATCGACTACGCATACTCAACGGATCAAATGCCAGAATTTACAAACTGGGCTGGGAAGATGGCACACCATTAACGGCCATTGGAACCGATGGCGGGTTACTGGAAAAACCTGAAACGTTTCCCTATATCATGCTCGCACCTGCTGAAAGAGTTGAATTGTGGGTTGACTTTAGTGGCCGTAAGCCGGGCACTGATCTGACTTTACAAAGTCTGGAATTTAAGGGTGGAATGCCACTTATGGGCGGGAGAATGCGGCATGGCGGTGGTGGTATGGGTGGCGGCATGGGAAGAATGGGCATGATGGGCGGCGGACTCGCCGCAGGCGCAGCATTCCCTATTGTCAAATTTCAAGTGACTGAACAAGTCAGCGATTCACCACAATTGCCGGAGCGCCTAGTTCCCATACATCGTTTAACCGCACAGAATATTTCAAACCCAGACAAAACCATACCCATTGCTATCGGTATGCAGCATATGGCATTCCAGTTAAATGGCCGCACATTTGAAATGCAAAACCAAATAATGGATATCGAAAAAATACCTGTCAACAGCATCCAGAAAATTCGTATTTTCCATGACAACCAAATGATGGGTGGTATGGGTGGTGGTGGCATGGGCGGTGGCATGCGACGCGGCGGAATGGGCGGTATGGGCATGATGAGAAACATGCCGCACCCAATCCATCTGCATGGTCAGCAATTTCAAATTCTATCGCGCAAACAAACCAAACCAAGCAACAGCTATGACACCGTCAAGCAAGGATTCATCGACAGCGGTTGGAAAGATACCGTATTGGTCATGCCTGGCGAAGAGATTGAACTTATTAAACCATTCAAAGACTATACAGGACTGTTCCTTTATCACTGCCACAACTTAGAACATGAAGACATGGGCATGATGCGTAATTTTCATGTCAGTTAGCACCGTATTTTTACACGATTCACTGAGGAGCTAGCTCTATCCGTAAACATAAAGTAAACGGAATACGAGTAAAGTATACGGGTTAGCTGTTAGGCA
>JAJFJK010000150.1 GCA_021774075.1 Nitrosomonas sp.
ACATAAGCAACTCACTTAATCCGTCATTCCCGCATGTTCTTAGCGGGAATCCATTGCCAGTCTGGATTCCCGCCAGAAGCACGCGGGAATGACGAAACTTGTTACATTAAGAGTGTTAAGTAACTTCTGAACGACTACTTACACCTCCCCGAGAACAAACCTCAAACACCCCATATCCCATCAATTGACGTATTTAAGCGTTATGTTATCCTGTACATATGAGTACAGGTGTAATATCACGAGAAAATACCAAGATAAAGAACCTTAATCGTTTTGCTGAGCTGGCAAAGCTTGGAGAGGTAGTCTTTCATACTGGTGATTTAGCAAACCTGTGGCGTATTTCCAATAAGAATACTTTATACACAACGATTAAACGTTATGTTGAGCATGATTTGTTATTTCGTATTCATAAAGGGTTTTATGCCATCAAAGACCCTAAAAACATTGACCCATTACTACTCGGTGTAAAAGCAATGCATGGCAATGTGTATGTTAGTACTGAGACTATTCTGGCAGAAGAGGGGGTTATACAGCAACATATTCCCGCGATAACCCTCATTAGTACCCTGAGTAAACGATTTTCTGTGGCAGGCCATGAGTACCAGTCACGACAATTGACTGATTCGTTTTTATACCAGTCAAAAGGTATTACCACTTTGGCAAATGGAGTGCGCAAAGCAAACCGTGAGCGTGCTATTGCTGACCTTTTATATTTCAATCCACACGCCTATTTTGATGCTGAAAAACGCATAGATTGGAAAAAAGTGCGATCTTTGCAAAAAGAGATCGCGTATCCATTAACACCACAACGTTACGCTTGATATGATTGTCCCACAACCAAAAGATGTCGTGCATAAGGCGTGGCTTTATCGTGGTTTAACCAACATCTATGACGACGCTGATCTGGCTAAGGTTTTGTACTTTAAAGGGGGTACCTGTGGTGCCATGCTTGGCTATCTCGATCGGTTTTCTGTTGATCTTGATTTTGATTATGTAGGTGAGCGTGACATTATCCCTGCGACAAGAAAGAAGCTTGAAAATATCTTTGCTGAATTGGGTCTTACCATTTATGACAAAAGCAAAGTCGTGCCACAGTACTTCTTAAAATACGAGGCACGAGAGGGAGAGCGTAACACTATTAAAATTGATGTGGCGGTACCGCCACAGAAAGCAAACATCTACGAGCAAAAATGCTTCTCTGAGATTGATCGCATTATTACCTGTCAAACCATAGAGACAATGATGGCGAATAAATTAGTAGCATTCATAAATCGCTACGAAAACAATGAATCAATTGCGGGGCGTGACCTCTATGACATTCATCATTTTTTCTTGAAAGGTTATCGGTATAACGAGGCAGTTATACAAGAACGCACTGGAAAGAACACTGCACAATTCTTTGCCGACCTTATTGATTTTGTTAAGCAACACGTTACAGAAAAGATTATTACTCAAGACCTCAATATGCTCTTGCCGTATGAGCAGTTCTCACGTATTCGCAAATTTCTTAAACAAGAGACGTTGATATTTTTGCGAGATGAGCAAAAGCGGGCGGGAGACGGAAGAATTTTATAGATGTCGTGGAATTACGAACATACGCCCCCTGGTTCCGTTTGGGAGGTCGTATGTGGAATCCCCTTCTGACAGTGAACGGAGGCCAGTTCTTTATTGCTTGTAGTAATGTTAGACCTGTCACCTTTAGTGTGTCCTTACTGACCAGATATCAGAGCGGTCACCTGTTAATTGGTGAATAAATAAACCAGGAAGACCCATATCACTTGGTTGTGTTGACGCATTTAAACGGCCAAGTATTAATTGAAGCCTTTTTGTATGTTTGGGTTGAATTCCAGATTTTCGTCCAGTTTTGAAGAACTGTTCGAGTCCCTTGTGTTTGAAACTCTGAATCATTCTTGAGTGTAACGTGTTACGTAGCAGGTTTCAAGATTTTTTGAATTCTATCTCTCTTACACGGAGTGCGCTGAGGACACAGAGAACACGGAGATTATTGTGTCACTCACACCTGATGTTTCATTTTCAGATGGACGGTTTCTGACAGTGAACGGAGGCCAGTTCTTCGCTCTACCCACTATTGCTTGTTGTAATGTTAGACTTGTCACCTTTAGTGCACAGGAATGATATTAGCATACACGGAGCATCTTATATAGACCTGACCCCCGTTCTTGTGGACCCCCGTTCTTGTGACCCTCGTTCTTGTGACCCCCGTTCTTGGTGCAACATTAATACATATTGACTATATTAGTCTCCAATCATTGTTGGAATATTGGACCCGACACCTCTCTTCCTTATTAATCCGAATATTTCTCAAGCCGCGCGGGATTTTAACGTCAGTAGACAAACAATTATGCGAGTTAGAGATAGTTAATGTTCGCCCTGAGTGATGTTTATCCAAGCTCAGCCCTCAGCGAAGAAATAAGCAACCACACTGAAACAGCGGCCAGAGTTCGGGAAATAGTTTCCAAGCAAGAAGAAGAGTAAACAAAGGAATTGAAAGCTTCAAGAAACTGCTTAAACCTTGCTTTAAAAGAATATCAGTTATTGTCGTACCAAGACATCTAATTAATAGTTTCTCTAACATACAGATACACCACCTCTTAAGATAAAATTAAGGTAGTTTTAATCTGGTTTGTTTGCGTATAGCCGCAAAAACAGTGTATCTTGTTTTATACCCTTGTCAAACGAAAAACAGTGGTCCTAAATATGCAGAAACTTTTTTCAGCAACCTTTTGCTGTTTTTTCTTCAAACTTAAACCGGTAATCGAACCACCGAGAAAATCGAACTCAAGACAACGCACAAAGGTACTAAGTCTAACATTCCAACACAAAAGGAAACGGACCCGTCGACCTTAGATATTTATAATCCCCATAATTTTTGATTTCTATCAGTTGTAATCTGCGAAACCAATAAAAAACAGTATGTAGGTTCAGGGTTGCTGCAACAAATATTTGATATAGACTTTAGAACAGCGCTGATAATTATATAAGTCTTGTTTTTGTTCAGGTAATTCAGAAAGTGTTGTTTCTATAAAGCCATGCTCAATAAACCAATGCGTTGCATGGGTGGTCAGGACAAAGAGTTTTTGTATGCCTTGCGCAATGATTCTGGCCTCAATGTCTTTGAGGAGCAGATTGCCATGCCCAGTATTACGGTAATCAGGGTGCACCGCCAAACAGGCCAGTTCGCAAACACCTTCATTGGGAAAAGGATAAAGTGCTGCGCAGCCAATCATGATGCCGTCATGCTCAAAAATAATGAAATGATCAATTTCGATTTCAAGTAATTCGCGGTTACGCCTGACCAATACGCCTTCAGCTTCGAGTGGTTCTATTAATTGCAAAATGCCGCCCGCATCTTCAATTTTGGCATTTCTCAGTGATTGCAATGTGGTTTGAGACACCATGCAACCGATGCCGTTGTGCGTGAATAATTCCTTTAATATTGCGCCATCAGTGTCGTGGCTTACTAGATGCGTGCGTGTGACATTGGCTTCACAGGCATTAATTGCACAATCAAGAAAGCGTTTAATCTCATCTGCTAACTGTGTCGCTGTTTGAGACTGTGGGCCGAGTAGAGATTTGCAATCGGCAACGGTGAGTTCGCGTGGTAGCGCGTTTGTGTTTTCCGTTGATGTTTCCCCATCCCCATCCCCTATACCGGGCGTATCCAAAAGAAAAATAAGTTTCTCAGCATTGAGTGCGATAGCTATTTCTGTTGCAACATTCTCAAATGTCAGATTAAAAATTTCCCCGGTTGGTGAATAACCCAATGGTGAAGTCAGCACTACTTCACCTTGTTGCAGATGTGCGTGAATGGCGCTGGCATTGATTTTTCGAACTTTTCCAGTATGCATTAAATCAACACCGTCAATGACGCCAAATGGGCAGGCCGTAACAAAATTACCGCTGGCTACACGGATTGAAGCATTTGCCATTGGTGAATTGGCCAGTCCCATGGAAAGCAAGGCTTCGATTTCAATATGTACACGTCCTACCGATTCTTTGACGCATTGTAGTGCGGCTGAATCAGTGACACGTGTTTGCCTAACAAACTGGCTGGGCAGTTGGCATTCATCTAATCTTGCTTGTATTTGCGGGCGTGCCCCATGCACCAATACCAAACGTACGCCAAGGCTGGCCAATAGATTGATATCATGAATGAAGTCGACAAATTTTTGGTCGGTGACCATGTTGCCACTAAATGCAATGACAAAAATCTTGCCGCGAAATGCGTTCGCATAAGGCGCAACTGAGCGGAACCAGGAAACGAAATGATTGGTGTGCTTCATTTTTCTAGCTGTAATTAAGGGCACTTCTAAAAATCCAGATTTCATCCCAACTGCTACGTTGCGAAAAAAATTTCTTGCTTACATATCAGACATATGCTGCACTACAATATTATTTCGCGCCTTGCATTTGGGCGAACTCTGAATTTTTAGAGGCACCCTTAATTCAGAATTGGCCTGTATTTCTGCAAGTTAGAAATCACCCCAAAGTGTTTGCATGGCAGCAATTGCGGCCATTGCAGCAGTTTCAGTCCGCAGTATACGCTGTCCTAATTGCACGGGGGTAAAACTTGCGTGCAAGAAACCCCTCTCTTCTTCTGATGTGAAACCACCTTCTGGCCCAACAGCAAGTGTGATCACTGTATCAGACGTGGGGCAGGGAAAATTGCTTAATGTTTTATCGGCAGTTGGGGATAGCATAAAATTGAAATGTTGATGAACTTGATCAGTCTTTTGATTACTTAACCAGTCCGCTAATGATATGAGTGGAAGCACTTGTGGTAAATGATTTCGGCCGCATTGCTCGCAAGCGGAAATAACCGTTTTCTCCCAGTGTCGCAGACGTTTTGCTGCGCGTTCAGTGGAAAGACGCACAACGCTACGGTTGGTGCTAATGGGTTGTATGCGCGTGACGCCCAGTTCTACCGCTTTTTGAATAATCCAATCCATTTTTTCATTGACACAGATTGCTTGAACCAATTCAATATTAAGTGGCGACTCATATTCGAAGTCATAATGCTGATCAATAGAGATTTTTGTATTTGATTTCTTAATGCTGATAATGCGGCCTGAATACTCACCACCCTTGCCATTAAACAGGGTGATCTTGTCATTTTCTCTTAAGCGTAATACCCGAGTTGCATAATGTTCGGTGTCATCTGATAATTCAATGACTTGCCCTGCATTAATTGTTTTATTAAGATAAAAACGGGGTGGCATGATAAAGTCTGAGGTGCGCGAGTAATCATTTCAAATTAGTGACTCATGATAATATAACATAAGGGCTGTTCATCTTATTTGGTCAAAATGAACAAAATTTGTGTGATGCACCTGAATTACATTATTCTTTGAAATACCGCCAGTGGGGAGAAAGTAAATATGGCAAGTTTGGAAACACCTGTTTGTGAGTTTGGTAAAAGCGCAATTGATTTTGATCTGTTGGGTGTTGATGGAGAACGTCATAATTTAGCATCGGCCAGAGGAGAAAATGGATTGCTGGTCATGTTTATCTGTAACCATTGCCCTTACGTCAAGTCAGTGCAAGACCGCATAATCCGCGATGTCACTGAATTGATGCAACATGGTGTTAATGCCATTGCTATTATGTCGAATGACCCTGATGATTATCCAGAAGACTCATTTGAAAATATGGCGTTGCTCTCCAAACAGCTGAACTATCCTTTTCCCTATGTATGGGATGAAACGCAAGCTGTCGCCAAGCAGTATGGAGCGGTTTGTACACCGGATTTCTTTGGTTTTAACAGTAAACTGGAACTGCAATATCGCGGGCGCTTGGATGCTTCCCGCAAAGAAGCGGCACCTGCTGATGTGCGTCGTGATTTGTTTGAAAGCATGTTGCAGGTCGCCAAGACTGGCCAAGGCCCGACACAACAAATCCCCGGTATGGGGTGCTCAATCAAATGGCGCACGGACTAAGATTACTTGATGAAGTGATCGCTGCCGTCAGAGCAGTGGCGCAGCAAGAAATCATGCCGCGCTATTTGCAGGTGGATCGGCAGCAGAAAGAAGACGGGAGCTTTTTTACAACGGCTGACCTGGCAGCCCAAAAAGCGCTGATAGAAAAACTGCAAAAGATTTACCCTGGCCCCATAATGGCTGAGGAAATGACCAGACAAGAGCAGGAAGAGCAATGGTTGAGGGGTGATACGGGCTTGTGGAGTGTTGACCCAATTGATGGCACATCAAATTTTCTTAATGGCTTGCCTTATTTTGCAGTCTCTGTGGCGTTGATGAGGCAGGGTAAAAGTGTTCTGGGGGTAATCTATAACCCCGTTTCAGATGAGATGTTTTACGCAGAAAAGGGACGCGGGGCTTTTTTAAATGGTCAGGCATTACCATTTAAAAAGTATGTGCCTGCATTACCCAATGCAATGGCAAATGTTGATTTGAAACGACTTGACCGGGAATTATCCGAACAGGTTGCGGCTTATCCGCCGTTTGCTTCGCAACGCAATTATGGCGCTTGTGCGCTGGAATGGTGCTATACCGCCGCAGGCTATTTTGATTTATACCTGCATGGTGGGCAAAAGCCGTGGGATTATGCCGCCGGCGCTTTGATTCTTGAAGAAGCGGGTGGGCAAATGTGCGGTTTGAATCAAGATGATTACTGGGCTGGCCCACCCTGGCAGCGCTCAGTAATTGCTGCATTGAATCCGGATTTATTCATACAATGGCGTGATTGGGTGCGTGCGCATCAGTAAACTAATGTGTATTTTATAAAGAGCACCTCTAAAAATCCAGATTTCATCCCAACTGCTGTGTTGCGGAAAAAATTTCTTGTTGTCATATCAATCATATGCTGCGCTGCAAAATTTTTTCCACGCCTTGCATTTGGGCGAACTCTGAATTTTTAGAAGTACCCTAAAGTCAATGGCATCATCAACAGTGCAAAAAGTGGAACTTAATTGAAAATCATCATACTCGGTGCTGGTCAAGTCGGTGCATCTGTTGCAGAAAATCTGGTGAGTGAAGCCAACGACATCACCATGGTGGACGTCAATTCAAAACGTCTGGCGTTATTGCAGGATCGCTTGGATTTGCGCACAGTAGTCGGCAGTGCTTCTCATCCGTCAGTATTGGTCAGGGCCGGTGCTGAAGATGCCGACATGGTGCTGGCTGTAACAGAGCATGATGAAACGAATTTGGTGGCGTGTAAGCTTGCGGCCACCATGTTTAACACCCCGACAAAAATTGCTCGCATACGGTCTTCTGAGTATGATGCGCACCCGGAAATTTTTTCAGATGACAACTTCAGTGTGGATTTTGCCATTTGCCCGGAGCAGATTCTCACTGAATACATTGAAAAGTTAATTGAATTTCCAGAAGCGCTACAGGTGCTTGACTTTGCCGCAGGTAAAGTGAGTTTAGTGGCTGTGCGTGCATTATATGGTGGCCCATTGGTGGGTCAGCAACTACAGGAACTGCGTAAGCATGTACCTAATGTTGATACGCGAGTGGCTGCCATTTTTCGTAAAGATCGCCCCATTATTCCCGAAGGCGATACGGTTATCGAAGCAGAGGATGAAGTGTTTTTTATCGCTGCAGCAGAAGATATTCGGATCGTGATGCGTGAATTGCGCAATATGGATGAGCCTGTCAAACGCGTGATGATTGCTGGCGGTGGAAAAATCGGCAGGCGCCTGGGTGAGAGCTTGGAGGGGGATTACCAAGTTAGAATCATCGAATATAACTATCAAGCTTGTGAGCGTCTGGCATCAGAGTTACACGATACATTAGTGCTGCACGGTGATGCGACGGATGAGAAACTGCTTGAAAGTGAAAATATTGCTGAGATGGATATGTTTTGTGCGCTGACCAATGATGATGAAAACAATATTATGTCAGCGCTATTAGCCAAACGCATGGGCGCACGTAAAGTGATTGCACTGATTAATCGGCGTGCTTATGTTGATTTGGTTCAAAGTGGCGGGATTGATATTGCTATTTCACCGGCACAAGTGACAATTGGTTCATTGTTGGCTTATGTGCGCCATGGTGATGTTGCCGCTGTACACAGTTTACGCAGAGGTGCAGCAGAAGCGTTGGAGTTGGTCGCGCATGGCGATGCAAAATATTCCAATGTGATAGGGCGTAAGGTGGAAGATATTCAGCTGCCTAAAGGCGCAACAATCGGTGCTATTGTTCGTGGCATGCCAGTATCTAAAGGCTTGTTTGGCGGGGTTTTGGGGGAAGATGAAATGGAGCAGGATGAATCTGATTCCGATACACGGGTTATTATCGCGCACCATGATACCGTGATTGAACCAGAGGATCATGTCATTTTATTTGTAGTTAACAGAAAAATGATACGGGAAGTAGAAAAGTTATTTCAAGTCAATGTAGGTTTTCTGTAATTTATTAATTGAATGAACAGATTTTTTGCTGTTGCCAATGTGCTTGGCAAGATGATTCTGGTGTTTGGATTCACGATGCTTATTCCGCTTGGACTCGCGTTCTGGCTTGAAGACGGCGCGCGCGCGGTATTTCAAGAATCGATTTTGATTACCATTGGGTGTGGTTCGTTCTTGTGGTTGGCGACCCGTCGTTATAAACGCGAGTTGCAGATCCGCGATGGATTCCTGCTGGTTGTATTGGTGTGGTCCGTATTGCCGGTCTTTGCCATGCTGCCGCTATTGTTTTATTTGCCAGAACTGAATGTCAGCATGGCTTATTTCGAAGCCGTCTCAGGCTTAACTGCTACAGGTGGCACGGTGCTAACGGGCCTGGATGCATTGCCGCTGTCTATCAATTTGTGGCGCGGTGAAATGGTGTGGTTAGGTGGCATGGGTTTAATCGTCTTGGCCGTTGCTATTTTGCCATTATTAGGTGTTGGTGGCCGTCAAATGCTTAAAGCAGAGACGCCGGGCCCCATGAAGGAAAACAAACTCACGCCGCGCATTGCAGAAACAGCCAAAGGGCTATGGTTGGTTTATGCAGGTTTAACATTGGCTTGTATGGCAGCTTATAAATGGGCCGGGATGAATTGGTTTGATGCGGTTATGCATGCATTTACAACCTTAGGCCTGGGCGGTTTTTCGTCACATGATGCAAGTTATGGCTATTGGGATTCACCATTAATAGAATCTGTAGCCATTGTTTTCATGCTCATAGCAGGCATTAATTTCGCAACACATTTCCTGGCTTGGCGGGCGAGAAGTCTGACTTCATATCGCTACGACCCTGAGGTGGGAATGTTTATTCTGATTGTGCTGGCCAGTTGTGTTGGCTTTGCATGTTACTTGTGGCTTATAAATGTTTATTCTGACCCGCTGACCGCCCTGCGCTACGCCAGTTTTAATATCGTTTCAATTGCTACTACGACTGGGTACAGTAGTACTGATTATAGTTTATGGCCGATTTTTATTCCGCTATGGATGTTGTTTTTATCCGGCTTTTGTACATCCTCAGGGTCGACAGGTGGCGGCATAAAAATGATTCGGGCCAGAATTCTGTATCAGCAGGTGTATCGGGAAATGATAACAATCATGCATCCCAGTGCAGTAACGCCAGCAACATTAGGTCGTGGTGTCGTATCCAGTCGCATTATTCTTGCGGTATTGGTGTTTATGTTTGTGTATGTTTCGAGCATCGTGTTAATGACCTTGATTCTGACGTTAAGTGGGTTGGATGTGATTACTGCTTTTTCTGCTGCTGTGGCATGCATCAATAACCTGGGACCAGGGCTTGGTCAAATCGGCCCGGCAACCACATATGCGTCATTGACAGATTTCCAAACATGGGTATGTAGTTTTGCTATGTTGTTGGGAAGATTGGAGTTTTTCACGCTACTGGTTGTGTTTACGCGAGCATTCTGGCGAAAATAATAGGACGATTCTGGGCGCTCATGAGTTAAACTATGCAAAGTTGGTACTCAGATTCTTATCATTTATTATGTATGGCTATCGGTGAAACAACGGCTTGATTTGACAATATAACCAAGGAGTGCGTGTGAATAATTCAAATGAACTGAATGGTAAAAAAGTCATGATTATTGATGATAGTAATACGGTTCGACGTAGCGCAGAGATTTTTCTGGAACCCTCAGGTTGTGAAGTTATTTCGGCCACAGATGGGTTCGATGCCATGTCTAAAATTATTGATAATCAACCGGATATCATATTTGTGGATATTGTTATGCCGCGTTTGGATGGCTATCAAACATGCATGCTGATTAAAAAGAATCCACATTTCCAATCCACGCCGGTAATCATGTTATCAAGCAAAAATGGCTTGTTTGATAAAGCGCGTGGCAGAATGGCCGGATCGGATGATTATCTCACCAAACCTTTTACTCAAGAAGAGCTGCTGAATGTGATCCAAAAGTTTACTTTGCACCTCACTACAGCAGATTAATATGCCTCGACAATACGTGTAAATTAAACGTTCAAAAATCAAAATTTTTAATTTTTTCCAAAAATGCGCCTTGTGCAATTAGTCCTTGTGATTAAAAGGGAAATTTGAGTGTGTAGGAAAAACCCTTACAAGAATAAAGGAGATTTTATGACAAATGACTTGACTTTAATACCTAAGGTCG
>JAJFJK010000016.1 GCA_021774075.1 Nitrosomonas sp.
CCACTACGGCTTCTAACGCACCACAAGCGCCTAAAGTATGGCCCGTGTAACTTTTAAATGCACTGATTGGCACTTTACTGCCCATTAATCGATTGGTTGCCTGACTTTCTGCAACATCCCCACGATCTGTCGCAGCACCATGCGCACTGACATAACCGATGTCCTGCGGCTTTAATCCAGATTGTTCTAAGGCCAGCGCTATCGCCCGATACATCGTATCGGCCTGTGGCTGGGTCACATGCGTACCATCCGAGTTAGTACCAAAACCAATGATTTCAGCATAAATTGTCGCACCCCGTTGGATAGCATGATCTCGTTCTTCCAATATTAATGTTGCAACACCTTCACCAATAACCAACCCATCGCGATCTTTATCAAATGGCCGCGGTGTCAATTCAGGTGTGTCATTACGGGTGCTGGTTGCATACAACGTGTCAAATACAGCCGCTTCAGTAGCGCAAAGCTCCTCCCCTCCACCAGCAACCATTAAATCCTGGTGACCATATTTAATCGCTTCATAGGCATAACCAATGCCTTGGCTACCCGATGTACAAGCACTGGATGTTGGGATCACACGTCCTTTAAGGCCAAAAAAAACACCAATATTCACTGGCGAGGTATGACTCATCATCTTCAGATAAGAATTGGCGTTAATATTGCCACTACTATGATTCAGCAACATATTGCCAAAATCCGCAATCGCCTCAGTACTGCCAGTAGATGAGCCATAACTAACACCCATCCGCCCGTCCATAATCATGGCGTCATCCAGTAACCCAGCATCTTCCAATGCGCGTTCAGTAGCAACCGTTGCCATCAACGCAACACGTCCCATACTGCGAATCTGCTTACGGGTGTAATGCTTTGGTTTTTCAAAATCACTGACAGGCGCACCCAGGCGGGTTCCCAACTCTTCGTAACAGTCCCAGTTTTGCATATAGCGAATGCCGGTATTCCCCGCTCGCAAATTCTTAGCAATGGTTAGCCAGTCATTGCCAATCGGCGAGAATCCCGCCATACCCGTCACAACAACGCGCCTCATCAACACATGCCTCCATTTACTGAGATTACCTGTCTGGTAATGTATGACGACTCCGGTGAAATCAGAAAATTAACCAATGCAGCCACTTCTTTTGCCGTTCCTGCACGTCTGGCTGGAATTAATTTGAGCGCCTCCTCAAGGGGTATTTCATCTGTCATCTCAGTCTCAATAAATCCTGGCGCAACACAATTTACCGTAATTTCACGCTTGGCAAGTTCCAGCGCAAGTGACTTCGTTGCCGCAATTATTCCAGCCTTGGCTGCACTGTAATTTGTCTGTCCGCGATTGCCTAACAAACCTGACACAGAAGCAAACGTGACTATGCGCCCTGGCTTGCGACGTCTCACCATGGGCATAGTGATGGGGTTAAGAACATTATAAAAACTATCCAGATTCGTATGTATGACATCATCCCACTGTTCGCCTGTCATCGCTGGAAATGCAGCGTCACGTATGATACCAGCGTTACACACAACCCCATAATAAGCGCCATGCTGTGCGATATCTTGTTCCAGCACCAAACGTGATTGTTCACGATCAGATACATCGAATTGCAACACCCTGGCTTGTCCTCCAGACTCATATATTTCCTGCTGCACAGCATCAGCCATTTCCCGCTTGGATCGACAATGTACAATGACCTGATAATTATTTTTAGCTAATGTTATTGCAATTGCCTTGCCAATGCCTCGGCTTGACCCTGTGACTAAAACGGTGCCACTCATGCAGGCTTCCTCTCAAAAAATTCCTCTATGTTTTCAGGCATAAATACATTCAAATTTGCCTGTATTTCTATATCCTTACCGGTTATTCTACAATCAAAAACCTGCAATCCTAAAACGTTATCTGTGATTTTATTCACACTGACACGCAAAGAAATCCCCACAGGAAAATGACTACATGGTGATTCATAACGACGGGTACTGACCAGAAAACCAATTTTTACAGGCTGATTGATGATACGTGCACTAACACCTGCATAAGCGGCAACGGCCTGCCCCATATATTCCACACCCACCCAAGCGGGCACGCCATCGGGCTCACAGAACATACTGTCTTGTCGGATTGTCACCATCGCAACCAGACCGTTATCAGTATAGTCTTCAATCGTATCCAGCAGCGACATCGGCATACCATGCGGCACCACATCAATGATGTTGTATTCAGGCCCCATATCTATTCCCTCGCCAGAATCAAAGATGCATTATTACCGCCAAAGGCAAAAGAATTACTCATTGCTGTTGTCAGTTTCCCACTATGCTTTGCTGATGCAATACCGGTTAATACAGGCAATGCGGGATCAACCTGCCCATCCCAACGATGAGGAGGCAACCTGCCATCTTCCCGTTGCAATGCGAGCCAGCAAAACACGGCTTCTATAGCACCTGCTGCTGCCAATGTATGACCAGTCAATGGCTTGGTCGAACTACAGGCTATGCCAGACCCAAACACACGCTGCACCGCCATTGCCTCCATTTTATCGTTCTGCTCTGTCGCGGTACCATGCAAATTTAAATAATTGATCTCTTCCGGCTCCAAACCAGCTTGCTGCAGTGCTTGTCGCATTGCTTGCTCGGCGCCTTTACCCTCAGGATGGGGCGCTGAAATATGATAAGCATCTGAAGTTTCACCAAATCCTGCCAAACGAACAGGACCTGGCTCACGGCTAAGCAGAAATATTCCGGCACCTTCACCGATATTGATACCATTACGGTTAACGCTAAACGGGTTACATATTGAATCTGTTGTGATTAATAGCGATGAGAAACCTTCGATGGTCATATTGCAAATTGTATCTACGCCACCAGCAATCACTGCATCACAAACACCTAATTGCAGCAGTCTTGCCGCCGAAGCCAATGCCTTGGCACCGGATGTGCAAGCACTGGAGACGGAAAAAGCGGGGCCACGCAATCCCAGCCATTTAGCGACATAACGCGAGGGGGAAGAAATTTCCTGCTTACGATAATGATAATCATCAGGAAACACGTTGTGCTTTCGGTGATAACACAAAGCCAGCTCCCCATCAGAAATTCCTGATGTGCTCGTGCCAATCACTACCGCAATACGTTGCTGGCCAAAACGCTCTTTTAACGGTTGGATTTCAGTGAACAGCGGTTCAATTGCTGTTGTTAGCACACGGTTATTGCGAGTATCTTCTTGTGCAATAGACACTGCACATAAGGGAGACTCAATAAATCCCAATGGGAGATTGCGTTCCGTTGAATAGCCAGGCAATTGCTTTAAATAATTGGTTTCTGTATTTCCGTCAAACAAGTTATCTTGAACTGTCTGCAATCCAGATCCAAGGGAACAAATAATACCTGCCGCGTTCAGAAAAACAGGTGTGCCCTTTATAGCACCTTTCTTTTCGCTCATAACGACTGTCTTAATAATGTTGTGATATTAACTTCCAACTTAAGATCAGGATACTGAAGCTGGGCCGTCAAATCTTGCTGAGGCTTACTACCGGTTATATCATCCCTCGCTACAAGTTCAGCCAACCTTACTTTTAACCTGTCATTTTGCATGAGTCGCACGTGATCAACAGCACGTTCAACCACCCAGTTTGAATTTTCAAATGACCACCCACTGTCTGGCATATTGCGCAGGAATATACCGATTAACAGCCATTTAACGGGAAGATCCTGCTGAATTTGCACCGATTTTTCGACGATTACATCGCTACCCTGCTGAATGATAGCAAATAACCTGCGTCCCAGCTGATCAAGAATCACTACCGTCAATTTATTGTCATTAACTGCGGTTACTGATGACAACGTGAATTGCTCACCTTGAAAATCAATCGCTAGCTGTTCATGCACTTGCCAACAGCAAGAAAGGCTGGCTGTATCAGGAAGTAGCGGCTCTACTGTACGTGAGTTCCCGCTAAAGTGTGCGCAACCAACCATGACACCACAGATTAAAATAATTAAACAACGCTGCATACTTGTGCCAGCGCTTTCAGGCGTCTTTCAGGTTCCTGCACAAAAGGGTTCTGCGTGTCCCAAGCATAACCCGCCAAAATAGAGCAAACCATTTCACGCACAGCTGGCACCTGATTATCAGAAAATATAATTTGCTGCAAAGAACCTGCATACCAAGCGTTGACATAGGCACGAAAAGTTTCCACGCCGATTTTAAGTGGCTGAGCATATTCCTTTTCCCAATCCACTGCGTCACCTTTTAATTGACGGCTAACCAAAGGCACGGCCAGACTGGCCGATTTCATCGCAATAGTGACACCGGAAGAAAATACCGGGTCAAGGAATTCTCCAGCATTTCCAAGCAATGCAAAGCCTTTTCCCCACAAGGATTTCACATTACAGGAATACCCCTTGATCGTTTGCACAGGTGTATCGAAACTGGCATTTGCCAGCAAAGATGCCAAATCAGGCGAAGCAGCAACGCATTCGCGAATAATCTGCAAGTTACTTTTATTCAAAAAGCCATCGAAAAAAATAGTCTGCGAAACAACACCAATAGAACATCGTCCATTACTAAATGGAATAAGCCAATACCAGACATCCGGGTATCTCGGATGAATAACAATCAGTATCTTATCGCGATCAAAATGGCTATCGCTGATATTATCTTTAATATGCGTAAAGAAAGACTGACGTGGCGGAAAATCCGACGGTAACTCCAGATTAAGCAACCGAGGCAGTACACGACCAAAACCTGAGGCATCCAGTAAATATTTTGCAGTCAAGTTCGATTGCTGCCCATCCTCATCTTGAATGGTTAATCTGGATGCCCCTGCGTTATCAAAAGATACTGCCGTAATCTTCTTCCCAAAACGGATATCAGCGCCCTGTGCCACAGCAGCATTCGCCAATACTTGGTCAAAACATGCTCTTTGTACCTGAAATGTAGAGCCAGGCCCTGATGTAAATTTCTCTGAAAAATCAAAACTACCTTGTTTGCCATCACAGGCGAATGCGGCACCATTCTTGAGTTGAAATTTCTCGGCACATACGGCTTCGGTCATACCCGCCAATTCAATAAATTCCATACATTGGGGTAACAAGCTTTCGCCAATGGAAAACCGGGGGAAATGGTTCTGTTCCAAGACAACAACTTGATGCCCCAGTCTTCTTAATAACGCAGCAGCAACAGTGCCCGAAGGACCCGCACCAATGATTGCGACCTCTACCTGCTCACTCATTTAATCAACCCTGTTTGATCCGCACGATTTTTCTGATTATTCTCCAGTAAATAATAAATGACTGGTGTTACTAGCCAAGCACATATCAGGCCGTAAAAAACAACCGAACCAAACTGGTTTAATAATGGCACTTGACTCAACGACAGCAAACCAAATGCAATCACGGATGTTAGGGCTGCTAATGTGGCAGCCGTCCAGGTGTCCCGGTCTAATCCTGGCGTGATGTAGAACACCGCCGTATCCACAGTGATACCAATAACCAACAACAATGCCAGCACATGAAATAATGTAATACCCGACCCTGCTGCCGCTGACAATGCAATAACACTGGAAAATATTACCGACGTGACAATTAAAATACCGCGCCTCGCAAAAATTATCAAACTGAGAATAATCAGGCAACCATAGAAGCCACCCAATAGCCAACTGACTTGCTGACGAAAGTTTTTCAATATCGATGTCAGATTTTCCACCTGATCAACATAAGTAACACCAAACAACTGCAAATCTAACCCAACAATTTCATCTGCTAGTTTTTCATCGCGAAAAAAAATAATGACCGTACTATTTTTGAGTAAAGTTAAAGAAGGCGATAGTGACATCAATAATTGAGGCATATTATCTGGGGACATTTGCACATTGAACGCAGGCAGCGGCATCAGCCAATCACAATCGTTTTGGAGTGCTTGACATAGTAGCACTGCCGCACCCTGTTCTGAGAAAATCTTGTCCTGAATCAGTTCGTAATCCACTTGTTGCTGCAATAAAGAAGGCACCACGGCAGCAGGAGAAACAAGAACCTGTGCAGCAGCAATCTGGAGCTTCCCACTAATCTGTTTTTCCAGCGATTCCGCCTGTTCTAGCACCCATTGCGGTGATTGCCCCTCAAGCAGAATATATCGTTGCGTACTAAAATTCCCCAACAATTGTTGCACCTTCTGTTCAGATTCAATCAACTGCAAACCGGAAGTATTCAATAAACGCACATCATCCGTTACACCCTGTCGGTAAAGATTAAATATAGCCAACAGCGTGATGACTAAAATCATCGCTACAACCCAGGCTCCCATGCTCGCAAGCTTGCGATATGCCGGTTCAAATAGTGTGCCAAATGCTCGTCCTACCGGAATGGGAAGCGGACAAACTGGTTTAAACAGAACACCAAATAATATCACTGTCACACAAGCTGCCAGCAACCCTGACGCAACAAAAACAGCAAATTGGTGTAATCCAGGAAATGGCGAGAAGAGTTGAATTAAGTAGGCCACCATACTGGAAAGACAGCTGATAACAAGACCTTTAAATAATAATTTACGTGCAAACAAGGGATTTCCTGTCGCACGCATTTTAACCAGGAAATGAAAGCTATAGTCAGCAGCAAGTCCCAATAGTGTTGAGCCAAAAGCCAGTGTTACCAGATGCACCCGGTCAAAACATAACCAGGTTACCGAGAGCGCAATGAGCATACTGCTGGCAAGTATAAGCAGAATAAACAAAAAACTTTTTGCCGAACGAAAGACAAACAATACCAGCGTGATTACAGCCAGTAGTGAACCAACGCCAACAGTTGAAATTTCTGTTTGAGCAATCTTCGTCCCTTGTGCTGCGTGAAAAACCAACCCAGAGGTTAACAACTCAAATGGCTGTCCACCATGCTGTTGCATGAAGTCATCCAATAAGCCTATGAGTTGTTGTTGCAGTTCCGGATTAAAAGGACTTAACTGCAACTCCCCATTAATCAAATACCAGGTGTCCTGTTGATCTTTGACGGAAGGAATCTCTGTCGCCACAAAGCGATCATCCATACTAATGATCGATTGAATCCAGCGCCCGCCAAGATTGAACGGGTCTTCCTCAAATGGATAGGGTGCATAAGATCTGATCGGACTATGCAGTGCCTGTAATTGTCTGTCTGCGATCTGTTGCGGCGTAAGTGTTTGCAATTCATTGCGCACTTCTGATGACAGCAACTGATAGCGAAACGGAAAATAAAAATCCTTTATTGCTTTCTCCCGCTCAAAATCAGGCGTTGATTCGACAACACCCGGCACGGTCTGCAACTGTGTTTTCAGCGCCTTTGCCAGTTGCAATCCCTCGTTGCTGTTCGTGCCTTTCAATAGAATAATAAAATGTCGTTCCACCTGTTGTCGAAGTTGTTCTTTGACTTGCTGGTTTTCTACAGGTGTCAACTGATCAGGTATTAAACTGAGAATATTACTTTCAAACCCATTACCGGATATCACTTTCGCAGACGAGTATATTGCACAGATTAAAAGCACTATTCCCCAGCAAATGGCAAGGGGTAATGTACTTTGGCTGGACGAATCCTGGGTTGTTGTTAGCGTTTCGTCAGTCTTCACTTTTCAAGGAAAACCAATTCATGTGTTATGAAAGACAAATCTGAACGATCCCCATTTGCATCGGCAATCGCAACGGATTCCGTTGTTTCAATGCCACGAATATCGATAAATGTTATTTGACTTGCCACCACTTCATTTCTTGGCGTCAGATGTAAATGCCACGCAGTAATGTCACCATTTACTTCGATGAAAAACTGTTCAGTTAATGCCTCCAGACTTCCTGAAAATATGCCCAACAATATCTTGGCCAATTGTGCTGATCCTACAATCTGAGGCGATAATTCCGAATTTTCTGTTTGAATTCCCTGACTGGTAATATGTATCTTGGTCTGAACAGGCTTCAAAGTGTTCCAAACCATGCCGGTTTGATAATGATAACTAAACTCACCCTCTGATATTAATGGCAGGGGCAATACTGCAATCTTACGGTTCTGAATAAATACACCACTCAAACGCTCAACATTTTTCGCCTTATTCGACAACGCTTCAAGCAGACTGTTATCCGCCGACACAGGCAAACAAACAATAATTAGCAGCGTGAAAACAAACCTCATGAATGTTCCTTACAATATTAGGGGGTTCCTGTGGGGAGTCTTGACTTTGCCAGAAACACAAAAGTTGCGCATAATTTTTTGGAGCAAACTAAATATATCTTCTCTTATTCTTTGATTACATGGCTATTATAATTCAACAGAGAACGATTACACGATGCAAGTGCAAAAACATTTATAATCCCAGATTCATAATCAAACCGTAATCTTCCAATCTGCCTATACAATTAACTAAATCATGCTTCCTCAATGTTCGGATACAGAAACAGGCTGAAATAAATTATCCAGTAATTCTGCATCATCAAAATGGCGGCGACCTAAAAAAGCAGTCGCGTGGCGTCCGCGCTCTCGCATCGCGCCAGCTGACGGAATACCCATTGGCCATAGCAACCAACGTTCCAAACGTGCACTTCCAGCCACCAAACCATCAGAACGGAATAGGCTACGATAGCCACCGCCCATCACTGGCGTAGTATATAGTTCTCGATACTCGCGCCAATGTAGCGTCTGGCCGGATGGTGTATCTGCATACAATCTCTGAATATAGTGACTGCTACTGGAGACTCGTATCACCAGACTTTGACCATCCACAAGCTGCGGCGCGGATTGCGGCACTAGCGGTGGCTCGGGCAATTGTTGTGACTCTGAGCGGAGTGTCAGCGCCGCTGTCGGAAAAAAATAGTGGTAACAACCGCAGGTGTGCATACTATCGTAGATCAGCACCGTACCGTCCGTATTTAATGTCACCCGCCACAGCAATCCATCCAGCCTGCCACTAAAAATATCAACCCTGCCAACACGCGGCCGCTCGGCAAACCAGAGCACATAGTTAAGCTGCATCAAGGTTTGCCCCTGCCACCGGGTATAAGACGGGTAGTGATAAACTAGTGCTTCAGAATGATCAACGTCAGGCCTGCCTTTACTATGCCAAAATGGTCTACCCGGCAAATCGTAGCTGCCCGCCACATCAATCTCCCAGACTGGCGCGTGCATAGCAAATAAAGACTGCAACTGTGACGCCGTGGGTACGGGTATGCCTAAAGCGTCACGTGCCACCGTAGTGGGCAGATCAATAGTATCAACCAAAGAAGGCGAGCGAAAACGCCGCAACTGACCGCGCACCGGCAATGTTTCCAAAGGTTGCGCATAGACCGTTAGTGTTTCAGTATGGTAACGGTGCACACCCACTCTAACCGGAATACTCGACAACGGATACAACCCCAGAATCCGATTCAGCAAACGATATTCAAAACTCGTTTTGGTCCGTTTACGTAGCAGCGCCAGGCGCTCTGGATTGGCCAAGTCATTGCTTACCAGTGTTTGCACACAATCTTGTAACAATGCCGCCAGATTATCGCCATAATGGCTATTTAATTTGGATTTGATGGATGGTTCCAATGAAGCAAGCTCAATGGAGCGCGCTTCCCGGTCAGCGGCAGCCAAGTGTTCCAACCAACTTTGTAGCGCTGCACCATCGAGATCTTGTCGACTATAACTGGCTAAAAAACGTGTCATGCGCAAGTACGGAAAGCCTGTAATACGCTCAGGTCTTGAGGGACTAACACCATGTTCAGCAACCAAGCCATCCAAATCATCGTAAAATGCCAAACAGCGCTCAGCGATAGGATTTTCTACTGCGGGTAAGGGGGGGCGCGTCAAAGCACAACCAACCAGCACCAACGCAATGCCTAAAACGATTAGTTGTCTTACTCTGATCATGTCAGCCTTATAAGTACCTATTCAACTAATGGTGGCAGGCAAATGCGGTGCTTCGTGGTTTACACATGCAGCTTATACGAGAACAGTTTTAATTAATCCAGATAATAACTAAAACCAAGTAGGAATAGATTAGCGTTAATACTATTGTTTCGATCATGAATTCCAGCATTCGACATATGATGTAATCGGTAACCCAGATTTAAAGACATGCGATTGCTCATAGATATACGGAAACCCGCGCCAATCTGTGGATAGAAAATAACGCCATCCGACTGGTTACGCAGATCAAAATCCAGATAACCGATACCACCACCAGCTTCAACATAGGGTGTCACAGTGCGTAAGCCACGAAAATTATAGCGTGCCAATGTGGCCACGCCAACTGAGTAACCATTATTGGGCCTAAAATTCCTGATAAATTCACCTTCGAGCACCATATCAAAATTACCCCGATACCAGGAATCTCTACCAAGAAGGTTAGAAACTCCGACGCCGAAATGTGGAAAAACCGCGAGATAACTCGCAAGTCTGCCATCTCCATCGCCCATAAAGTCAAACCCAACGCCATCCCCATAACCAAGCTGTAAACCAACAAATTTTTTCCCAATACCAAAAGTCTCGCTACTAGGCTTGCTGTTAAAATCACTGGCCAACCCAATGCTACACACACAAAACATCAGAAGCAGTCCTAAAAACCATTTTCGGCAATTTGCAAGCATAGGTAACCCTTCCTAATGATTGGAAGTATTGAATTTAAGACATTGATTGATCAAATATCACCAGATACTATATTAAGCTTTTTTAAAACTTAATTTGAGTCATTCTAGCATCCTCCAAGGACAATTCGGGCTCCATTTAAATCAATGTATTGAAGGAAAATCAGACATCCTGAACACCTAACTTCTTATATAAAACTTCAGGCGATGCCAGCAACATTTCGCCACTCTTTGCATCCACAGCAACTTGGACACTATAGCCTTTGGTTAAGCGTCGACCTGTTTCAACATCAGTGATCAGGTATTTGATTTTTAATCGATTCTCCCACTCTACCAGATCAGCTTTTACACATATTTGCTGTAGAAATCTTGCCGGTTGGATATAGCGCAGGTTGATATCGATAATTGGCCAGAAGTATCCAGAAGCCTTCATTTGCGGATAATTATAGTCAAATTTATCCAGCAATTTACAGCGCGCAATTTCGAAATATTTGACGTAGTGCCCGTGCCAGGCAATCTCAGCAGCGTCGACATCATGAAATGGGATCTCGATGAAGGCTTCTGCACTAAAGTCTTTTTTATCAGTCATGGCGCTGTTTTATTAAGACCAGCAGATGAATAAGGTTTTTGCCAGAAACTATAGAAATTAAACCACTGAAGCGGTGCCCTACAGGTATAGTATTCAAGTCGCCGGGCGAACTTTTCAGCAGTTTGAAGAATAAAAGCCTCACGCTCAGAACGCGCCACCTTGCCGCCTTCCGACAGCTTTTCAAAATAGACATGATACGTGCCTTGCTGCTTGATGCAAACCAACATCACAATAGGCACAGCCAATGCATTGGCCAAAATATAGGGCCCACGCGGAAAATCCGCAGGTTCGCCAAGAAATTCACAAGCAACGGTTGACGTTGGGTTGTTGATTGGCACTCGGTCTGCGGCAATGGCAACAAATTCCCCGCGTTCAACTTTTTCACTCAAGCGCATTGCCAGGGCAGCATCCATATCCGTCACCTGTAGCATCTGCACGGTACTTTCACAGGTATATTGATTGAACACTTGGTTAAATTTTTCTGCGTGCTTGGTGTGATGAAGCACGGTTAGTTTGAGACCGGGATAACTTTGCGACAAGGCATTGCATACCTCAAAATTCCCTAAATGAGAGATAACAAATATTCCACCCTGTTTGCTCGCTGTCAGTTGATCGATCAATTCAAGATTATGCACGACCACTTGGTCAAGTGGTATTTTCCCCATCCAAATGGCAAACTTGTCGATCAACGACAAGGCAAACTGCCAGAAGTGTCTAAAGCTCAATAATAGGGTTACAGCGGGCAGTTGCGTGGCTTTTTTTCGCACGCGTTGCAAATACTCTCTTGAAGCTTGCCGGGAATCTCGCCTGAACAGGAAGTAAAAACAAATTACTGGAAACAAACAAATCTTGAACAACCAGGGGCCACCGATACGATATGCCAAGACTAATATTCGCATGCCAATAGTAGTACCGGTTTCAGCAATATTGGCCCAATGACGCGAATGACTCATGACGATAGCCACCTTTGCTTCAGTAGCTTCGGTAAGCGCAATAACATGCCAAAAAACAGGTGGGCGTGCATCCGGGAAATCAGGCAATTGTCTTTAAATAAGCGAAAATGTGACACGCCATGCGCAGGATAGATGACGCGTGTTGGAACTTGCACCAATGGCTGACCGGCCCAGTACCAGCGCACAATAAATTCGCCGTCATAGTCCATTCGGTTACCCATTCTTGCCCCGTTGATTAATAAACAACTTTGTTCTACAGGGTAGATCCTGAATCCGCACATTGAGTCCTTAATAGTCATTGAAAGCGTATTAATCCACACCCAGATATGCGTTGCATAGCGGCCATAATAGCGGTGTTTGGGAATGGTTTCGTCAAACAGTGGATAACCAGCTATCAACGCCTCCGGCTGCTTATTCATTGCATCAATAAAGTATGGGATATCTTCCAGATCATGCTGTCCATCCGCATCGATTTGCAATGCATGAGTAAACCCTGCTTTTTGTGCTGCGTATATGCCGGTTTTTATCGCGGCGCCTTTTCCCTGATTTGACAAATGGACTTCCAACATCATCTGCGCATTATCTTGCGCCAGTTGTTCCATCACATGGTGACATGCTGAATCACTACCATCATCTATCATGATCACTGGAAGATTCAATACGCTGAACTTCTCAACCAGATCATGCAGCTTATCCGGGTGGTTATAAACCGGAACAATCACGCAAAGATTGACATTAGCTTCAGGCAAATTAGTTTGTCCCAGCAAAAAACACACGGCCACTGGCGTGTGTATGATCCCTGCTTGTGTAATGAAAAGTTAGTTTATTCTTCGCATTATCCCACATCAAGCTTAAGTATATCCTCTCCCCTGGTTGAATAACCTGCTGAAACTTCAATGCTTCAAGCCGCATGAAATCGCCCGCATTACCAAATAGCTCGCGAAAAAAATGAATGGCCCAACCAATTTGAACCACACCGGGTAAAATCGGTTTTCCAGGGAAATGCCCTTCCAAATAGAACAAATCATGTGGCACTACAAACTGGATAATATATTCGCCCGACTCCTCATCCTTTGATGTTTCCAGAATTTTAGGCAAACGTGGTCGAACTTCATCATCAAACAGCGCCTTAAGTGCCTGTGCGGTTGTTTTGCCCTGTTGATTAACCGGAATTTCCGATACAAAGCGCCAATATCTTGGCCAACCTACTTTCTCGACACATTCTTTTAACTGAGCCGCCAATTTTCTGCTGATAGCATGTTTCCCCTGATCCACCAGCTTGGCATTAGCTTCGCCCGTTAATTGAATCACTGCGCCTACTCGGTTTTTGCGTTTCTCCAACAATACCACTCGTGCTTTCACTACCCAGGGATGACCGCTTAAGCGTTCTTCAATCGCAGTTATCGACACACGCTTGCCACCAACTTTGATTATTTTGTCAGCTCGACCCAATAACGCAAATTGGTTACAACTATTTACCTCACAAAAATCCTCAGTTAGAAACCAATTGTTTGCAATTGCAGTAGGCGAGTTCACTGCCAGCTTACCATTTGTTTTTTTCACCATAATTCCATTCAGAGGCTGCCACTCAGGCGCTACCAACTGATTCCTATGGGCGATTGCTCCGGTCTCGGTGCTACCATAAACTTCAATAACCGCCACCCCCATTTTCTTTTGACTATCTTTTGCCGCTGATTCAGATAATAAAGCACCTGCCGAGAAAACGATGCGTATAGACTGTTGCAATGCCTGCCAGTCCAAAGTTTCAGGGATATGTTCAAGATGCGCCGGGCTGGAAATCAACGCCAATTCAAACTGCTGTACTAAAGAAAGCTGCTCCAGATAAATCAGATTTGGCGTTAGGAATGCCCGTCCAGAAGTTAATGGCCACAGCAAACAAAAAGGTAGCCCAAACATGTGATGATGCGTGACCGTGCCTAGTGTCACAGTACCTTGCAAACTTTTCCCCCAATGTTGTTCCAGCATTTTTAGCTCAGCATTAAGCTGATCAAAGGTTTTATAAACAGCGGCCGGTGCGCCGCTAGAGCCGGAGGTAAACATAATCAATGCTGTCTGCTGGGAAACACTAGGTTCATTTTTATCAACGTGACTGGCTTGCGCTTTCAATTCACTGGCGGATTGAAAAGTTTGCTGTGGGAATTCACCAACAAAGCTATTGGTTTCTAAAGCTAATGCCTGCAACGTGGAATCTAAGGTATTAGCAGGAACAAGTGGAATTTTTAGCATACCCCAAAGGGTTAACACGATGCACAAAAACTCAATACCATCATCGTGGTAAATGGCAACTTTCTCGTCTTGTATACCGCACAACTCGTTCTGCCAGAATGCCAATCGTTGCAAAATTTCAGACCAGGTAATGGGCTGACCGTCCAATCGGTAAGCGACGATATGGTCAGCAGTAAACGCCTTGGCATCAAGCGATAGCGGTAGTGTTCTAATCATTGCTATGACGCATCACCTTACGACGAATCAAATATTCACCTACCAACATCAGCCCAATCAGAATATAAGCAATAAATCCGTTGTACAGCATCCACCACGCTTCAGAGTGAAAAATAGTTATGGCAGATACGCCTCCATTTAAAAGAAAAAATAAACACCAGGCCTGCGTGACCTTGCGTGTATAGGCAATGGCTTTTTCTGGCAGGTCGGGCCGCTGGCGACGTGCGAGCCTTTCAATAACGGTGGGCGGATGGAACAGGCTAATTGCAAAAAATGTAAAAAGTGCCAGATTAACCAGCAGCGGATAAAGAAAAAGACCCAACTTTGAGCCCGTTACAAAAGTAATAATAACAGCTAGAGTCCCTGTCGCAATCCAGTACAACGACATGCCTGTATCATTGTTTGCGCTCTTGTCATGCTTAGTCGCCACAAAGCGTAATACGGTGGCTATTAGCAGCAAACCAGCAAGCACTCTCGGCTGAAATTCCTGTAGTCCAAGATAAATCAAAAATGGGTAGAGTAGAAACAATAAACCTGTACCAACTCTTAGCAATGCGGTCCTAGTCATTCCTTAGGAGGCTGCCCGAGAATAGTAATCGTAGCGAGGGAAAGCCATTTTTAGACAGATTTTTCGATCATTTGAAGCGAATAGTTGTTCTATTTAACGAAAATTTTCGGAAAATATAACCAAAATGGCTTTTCCGCAGTAGATTTTCTATTCACGGACAGTCTCCTAATAGTTCATAAACCGCATTAACAATATCTCCAACAGTCCTTACCGACTTAAAATCATCCGGCGCGATTTTCTTGCCCGTGTAGGATTTTAATTCAATAACCAGATCAACTGCATCAATGCTATCAATATCCAGGTCATTGTATAACAATGCATCTTCGGAAATAATGTCAGGATCAATTTCAAATAAATCCACCAGTATTGTGGTAACTTTCTGGTATACGTCGTCTCTAGTTATCATGCCTTCAGTTCTTGTCGTTACGCTGACTAGCAACTAGCCGTGCCAAATCACTTACACTGGCAAAATGTTGTTTGGTTTCCTCAGCTTCAGCATTTAGTTTAATGCCATATCGCTTTTGTAACGCAATACCTAACTCAAGCGCATCAATTGAATCAAGACACAGCCCCTCATTGAATAACGCTTCGGAACTAACTATATCGTCAGTGGCAATATCTTCCAGTTCAAGTGTGTCGATTATGAGTTGCTTTAGCTCAATCTCAAGTGTTTTCATGCTCATTTATATTTATTTTTACTGCAAAGAAATCTTCCAGATAACGCGTCAAATGCCGTGCCCCCAAACTTGGACTTAACGCCATAAACCGATCCATTTCAATATCATCCAACACACGGAACGAAAGATTGAACTTTCGCTCTTTAGGAATATGATACCACTTATGTTGCTTACTTAAAGTTGCTGGCTCACAATTGATTATTACAGGCGTGGGTATGAATCCAGTACGCACAATTATGTTGGCGGCACCTCTCTGGAACGATAGTTCCTGACCCGGCTTGGTGCGTGTTCCTTCTGGGAAAATTATCAGCGCATTACCTTGCTCCAATGAATGTTTGGCACTATCTATCATCGTCTCAGCACTATCATTCGTAATATAACCCGTCAAAGCTACGAAACCACGCATAGCTGGATTCATTTTCAAGCGACTTTTTACAATACAATCCGCATTAGGGATAAAGGCAACCAAAAATACCACATCCAATAAAGTAGGATGATTGGCAAGAACCAATATTCCTGAGCGTTGCAATCGATCCAATCTATCGATTTCCCATGTCAATATACCCAACGAGCGCATAATATGGATATAAATCCAGAAAGTCCAATGTACCAGTTTGCGTGCACGAATCTGGCGCTGAGACACACCACCCGGAAGCAAATAGAGAATTGGTAATGCCAGTAATGGCACAACGACGCCACCAAAACCAAACAGTGAAAAAGCGATGGCAGTAGCAAATAATCGCCAGTAGTAATTAATCTTACGCATTATTTTTCGGCTAATTTCTGGCTAACTTCCAGACAGAACCATTGTGACCAATCAACAATTCAGTTGTGCTCGTTGCAAGAAACTCAATCAAGCCAATAGGTAATTGGCTTATTGACGTCTTATTATCATAATGTGGCAACTGCGTCAGCGTAAGATTAACACCTTCTGATTTAGTCATTACAAAACTAATGGCATACGGTATTTTAGGTAAACTCTGCTCATCAGAATAGACTGCTGGTAATGGCACATCGCAAATCACACAAAGCACTTTATTTGCGCCGGACATTAAAATACCTGCCGCCTCCAATAACACCGGCACCAACCCCTGCTGGCCCGCCGCGATGGTGCTAATGTTAGCGGTTAGACCGGCATGGATAGACAAGACACCACAAATCGCATTATGCACGGCCAGGCTAAAATGCATTGGCGAAACAGACTCCTGGTCAACTAATTCACCCAGCACACTTAGCGTTCGCTCAATGTCTCCGTGTTGCGAACAGTACACAATTGGCACATTTTCATCGTCTCTCAAATGCTTCAACATTTCACTAGCGCAGGCGCGACCAAGCAAATTTAAACGCCGTCGCAACATCAGTGGAATAATAGCAACGTCAGGCGTTTCCGAAATTGTTAAATCCGGTGACTTATTGGAGTCACCTGCATCAAGTGCAGCCTGCCAACCAGACCATTCAGAAATCGCCAATGAAACCGCCATATTTTAATCCTTATAACGCATTATTATTTTAGATTTCATCTTATGGCTGAGTCTGATAAGGCTATGATTTATTTAGCTCGTCAGAATCAGCATCTGAGAAAAAATTACGTTAACATAAAGGCAAGAACTCCAGTGCTGGACACCCTATGAGGGTTAACTTGGCAATACTTATTTACCACAAGCTACTTTCCATTCAGTTTCATCCAAACTATCAGGTTGCACTTCTTCCCAATTCCGGGGTTGGCTATATGAGCGAACAAGCCGCCCCTGCTCCATATTCCAACTAAATAACTTAAAAGCAAGCATTCTCATATGCTCGCCCTTACAGTCGTAGTCACGACGAATTGTTTTTGATGAAAAGTTAACGCCGGAGGCTCTCTGCTCAACTTTATAGTCAATCAAAGTCCACATCTTGACCCTGTCACCTGCTTTGCGAATAGTATCCAAATCAGCGTAGAGTGTGTAACCACCCTCATCATCACTCTCGCCCACCACAGTCCATTCAGCCATCGTGCCAGTACTCATAAGAGCCAGCGTTAAAATTAATAGTATTTTTTTCATAATGTATTTTTTCCACCCCAGTCATCAAGACGAAGTTGTCTGAAATATAGTTAATCAGGTTAATTGCTGAGTCGAATATATTGCCAGCATAAATATAGCGCTAGAAGCACATACAGTATAGCTGACCTGGTGAAAAAAATGCATTCTGTTGAGAAACAGCTGATCAATTCATGAGCCAAGCCCTAACGACTAAATATTCCAACTTATTGTTGCTGATCTTGGCAATAGTCAGTATCCCCCAGTGGATGAAGTAATGCAGTTAACGGAGCAATATCAAAGTCGTTAGATCGTTACCATGGATAACGCCACAAATGAGCACTATTCGATGTTTTTTTTGCAGAAGAAGGTACAACTAGTAGTTTTAGGGGCGTTCAGGAGGTTGTTGAGAAACACGGATTATTTTCTTCCTTCTATTCGGATCGTGGCAGCCACTACTGGCATACACCAAAAGCTGGTGGCAAGGTCGACAAGAACAACCTTACCCAGTTTGGTCAAGCCATAAAGCGATTGGGGATTGAAATGATTACAGCTTATTCACCGCAAGCACGTGGGCGTAGTGAACGCATATTTCGCACACATCAAGCACGTTTACCAAAGGAACTGGCGCTGGCTGGCATCACTGATATGGAAGCAGCAAACTGTTATCTAAGGGAAATATATATACATGCTTTTAATGCTGAATTCATGCAACCTGCAGCGGCAGAAGGATCAGCCTTTGTGCCCTGGTTTGGTGGGCAACTTGAGGACTATCTGTGTGAGTTTCATGAACGCGTGGTGGGTCATGATAACTGCGTCAGCTTTAATAACATAAAGCTGCAAACTCCTGCTAACCAGCATCGATGTCACTATGTGAAGGCCAAGGTAACTGTATCACGTTATCCGGATGGGAAATTAGCAATCTTTCATGGACCACGAAAAACTGCCATATTTGATAAAACGGGACAATTCTATTTGTTGCTAACACCATTAGGTTACTAGCAACCACGTAGAATCGCGCAACGCTTAGCAGTCGCATAATTCAGGTGTTTGTATGTCACGTTGTTAAACCTATTCTTGGACGAATAATCAATTAATATTCTCATTCTTCCTTCAATCACTTACACTGTACTCCATCAACCGTGATTTTTAAGTTGGAGGAGCACAGCAATGAAAATTCTGATAACAGGCGGGACTGGTTTTATCGGGCAGTCATTATGTCCGGCGCTGCTTGCAGCCGATCATACGCTGACCATTCTTAGCCGAAGCCCGGAAAAAGTCACTACGCTATTCGGCAATCAAGTCACACCGATTCATTCCTTGCAGGAACTGGCGGATACTGATCATTTTGACGCCATCATCAATCTCGCAGGCGCCCCTATTTTTGGCGGAAAATGGACACCACAACGCAAACAGATTCTCCTCCACAGTCGCATAGATATCACGCATGCGTTAGTCGAATTTATTGCCCGCGCACAAACCAAACCTGAGGTTTTTCTAAGTGGTTCAGCGGTTGGTTTTTATGGTGATCAGGGTGACAAATCTGTTGACGAGAATTCACTGAGCCATGATGAATTTGGTCACCGGCTTTGTGCTGAATGGGAAGAAGCAGCCGAAAAAGCGGAAACACACGGTGTGCGGGTTTGCCTGTTGCGCACCGGCTTGGTTGTTGGAAAAAAAGGTGGGTTTCTGCAACCGATGATATTGCCTTTCCAATTGTGTCTTGGCGGACGATTGGGCAGCGGCATGCAATCGATGCCGTGGATTCATATTGACGACCATGTGGCCATTTGCCTGGCGTTACTCAACAATACTGAGCTGAAGGGCAAATTCAACCTGACAGCGCCCAATCCGGTTGCCAACAAGGTATTCACTCAAACCTTAGCCGGCATACTCAAGCGCCCTGCTTTTTTACCTGCACCCGCATGGGTGTTAAAACTTATGTTGGGAGAAATGTCAGAACTGTTGCTGGGTGGTCAACATGCTATTCCCAAGCGTATGCAGGACGCAGGATTTCAATTCAAATTTCCAGAATTGGAAGCTGCCTTACGTGATGTTTTGGGGAGCGAACCGGTAGGTTGAGGCGAGCCAGTGTACGAACTCAAACCTACCGTAAATCTGTTATACAAGAAGCTATCTACAAAGCTTTAAAGCGTATATTCCGGTATGCCATACGGAAACCTGGATAGGTCTGCAATCCAATAAAGCTTGGGACAGCGGCTGTGCTGGGCAAACCTCGGTTTGGATTGGTGTTTGTAAACGTCGTTACCTGCGTCCCATTGAGAAAGACTGTGTATGTCTGCCCTTGGACCCGGATTTCGAATTCGTTCCATTCACCGGCAGGGTGCGCTGGCTGCTGTGTGAGCGTCTGACCAGGCTCGTTGTAAATCGCACCCGTACTTTGAATCGGAAGACCATTCGGTTGCGCCAATTCATCAATTTGTACTTCGAAGCCAAAGTCGACCCCCACAAAAGCCGTGTTGTTGTAGCCTTTGCTGTCGGGGTTAGGAAAACGAACGAAAACACCAGAATTGTCTGCGTGACTGAAACGCAACCATTCCAGTTTAAGCACATAATTTGCTGGCATCGGCTTTGTGTACCACAATAAGCCAATATCGTTTCCGGGAACCATTTCCAGCGTACCACCGCAAATCACTGCCTTGCCGGGGTTGTTATTAATTTGGTTTGAAATCTTTGAAATACGCCAGCGATTGGCCGTCAATCCGTCAAAGATAGCGGTAAAACCAGACTCAACAATTGGTGGGACCGGTTGGGGAACTAAATGATCCGCCAAGCGGCGGCACAAGGCAATACCAGTTAGCATAGGGTTGGGGGAGCCGATGGTGGGAAACAGGGCCGGTCCCACTACATAGGCATTGTCCACGTGCCAAAACCGTGCGTCCGAGTTGGTCACGGACGTGCTGGGATCATCTCCTATTTCCAGCCCGCCGCACTCGTGATGCGTCGATCCCAGACCATCGTGTCGAAACGATCCACCGATTGGAGATGGATTTGATGGGCCTGGCGGTGGTTCAACCGGCTTTCCGTTGGCAAAAACGGCGACGATATCTTGTGCATTCTTATCCATGGCATCCTGAAGCTCTGCATCGACAGAAGAAGGGTCACGTTCGATGGAAACAAACGCCCTTTGCTCACCGTTTTCGTCCGGTTCGTTATCAAGACGTACAAAGCTTTTTGAATTCTCCGGAACCATTTCGCCAATTCCGCGAACCGTAATCACCACCGAGCCGTCATCCGCCGTCTTGAATTGCTCGAGGTCATCGAAATCCGGTATGGTTTTGAACAACTCGGACTCCGAGTTAGCGTCTACAAAACCCAGTCCAGAAGCCGTTATTTGCTGATGAAAATGGCCGATAACGGTGCCATCGGTTCGAGTGGCTTTGCCCTTAACAAATAACGCAGCCGACTGTAGTTCTTTGATGGTCGGCGATAATAGTGGCTCAAGTGCTTCACGTGGAATACGAAAGTTAAGATTTGAGCGTAGATGCGCCATCAAGTTTTTGCCGATATTGGCGTAGTTCGGCATTCCTTGGAATGAGAGTAGTGCCAGCCGGGTGCTCTCGATAGTCCCCAAAGCGATGATCACTCTGCCGCCTGGTGGAACTTTAATGGGTTCGCTGCGCAGATTCGTAAACACCTCGGTGATACGCCCACCCTGATGTCCAAAACGTTTGACGTGGCATTTGGGAACAAGCATCAGCCGCTTTTTGACATCGTCTCCATTTGATTCTTTGTATGCAGCCCTAACTGCCTTGACTATCAGCGGAACAGTACTGAACTTGTTTATTGGATAGAAACCAGGGCGTGGTGATCTGCTCTGCACCGCAAGCGGCGCCTCTAACTTCATCAATTCCTCCAGCGCAGGAGAAGTTCCAGCAGGCAACTTCAAGGTCGTTGGTAATTGGGAAAGCGGAATAGCATATTCAACCATCCCCGCAGCAATGCCGTCAGCCAGCCGTTGTCGCATGGCTTCATGCAAAGGGCCGTGAATAAAATCGTTGGTGACGTCCACACCGATTTGTTCGGCCGCCTCGTCGAAATACTGCCCTTTCAAATCATTCACGACGGCTGTCGGCCAGCGATGGGACGTACCGGATGCCGAAGTTGGCATTTCCTCATCAAGCAGGCGTGGCGACCAACCACCCCAATGAACCGAACGACCGCCAATGCTATATGACAATCCGGAAAAACCAATGGACGAATGCCAAGGCAATCCCCAAACTTCTTCATAGGGCTCACCGTCTGGGTGGCCTTGGGCTCGCAAGCTGGCAATTGAGCGTGGCTCTCCGCTGGCAAGCTTATCGCCTTTGTGCCCAATCCCCGATGACATATTCTGGTTATGTTCGGGGACAAAAAACGGCCCACCTTCTAGAACCAAAATGCGGTGGTTACCTGCACAATCGTTGGAAAATAATTGCTGTGCGATCGCAGAACCAAAGGTCCCTCCGCCAATCACAATAATGTCGAAGTCGCGAGCGTCCGGTCGGCTGCTCACTTCTGGCGTGCTATTCATCGCTTCATCAAGACCATTGCAAATGTAGCGGCCTAGCACGTCGCGCGTAAAATCGGTGTTTTGAGGTGTAGAGGATGTAGCCATTTTGCATCTCCTTATAAAAAATAATTCTTATAGAAAATAACTTTATCTGACCATTACTTAATCTGGAATTAACCGGCACTTCTGTAACACTTCATACCACTTCATGCTGCTTTTTGATATTCCACTGGAATTTTCAGCGTATTACTAGCAGGATATTCAGGTTGCAAACTCCGGATAATTTCTTACGTTATTACGCACTCGTTGCGCAGGTTCCAATGACCGTGCTCTTGTCATTGATCTATACTACGATCTGTAGCCAGATGAAATACAGACTATATAGATAACTCAATCCGGGATTTATATCTATGATTTTTGTCACAACAGGCGCAAGAAAGCAGCTATGTGACACGATACTTATGCAATTGGACGCATAGCTGCATTAAACTATTGAATACTTCTTGCGCATTATTTAAAAATCTAGAAACACATTACTCAATTGCGCAAGGAATTAAATAATGTATGTCCCCAGAACTTTCACCCTATTTGCACTCATAGTTATAGTTGGAATGTTAGACCGGTCACCTTTTCGGATGATAGTTGGAATGTTAGACCTGTCACTTTTTCGTGTCACTTTTTCGCTTTTCAAATATCTGCGAATATTCCCCACTTATCAAACAAATAAACGAAAAAATTAAGTTACCCCCGGCAAAGCCGGGGGTTTATCTTTGTTAGCCCCTCAAAGGGGCAAACATATGAAGCGCCTGAAGGCGCCGACTCACATACCTAACTTGAGCTGATCATAATGAGCGTCTTCTTTGTCTTGATTTCT
>JAJFJK010000151.1 GCA_021774075.1 Nitrosomonas sp.
AACAATTTCAAGCTGCCAGCCAAAACCATTGCTAATATCTATAAGGCACGCTGGCAGGTAGAGTTGTTCTTCAAATGGATTAAACAGAATCTGAAAATCAAGACTTTTGTTGGGACAAGTAAGAATGCAGTCATGACTCAAATTTGGATCGCTGTATGCGTATATTTGTTATTGGCATTCATTAAGTTTCAGTCGAAAATGCAAAAAAGTATGCGACAAATTTTGCAATTATTACAACTGAATTTGTTTGAAAAACGAGACCTCATGGCTTTACTGCGAGGGGAGCCACCCATCCATAGAAATGCTAATAATACTCAGATGGTGTTGATGTGAGAAAGTTAACGGGACAGTAGTGATATACCCATGCCTAGCAGCAAACTTAAGATGGCCGCATGGGTTTTGCTCAAAAATTAATCTTAGCAAGAGATTGGGCTATGAGGTGATTTTATTTTTCAAATGCCCCATTTTATTTAGATATAAAAAGGGGGGTCATTATAATCATTTGTTTTCGATTGATTTAATGACGAAATCGTATCTTTCATCATTAAAGCCAATTTTATACGATCCGAGATACGTAATTTGCGGAAAATTTCGGTCAAGTGGGCTTTCACTGTTCGTTCAGTTATTTCCAACTTTGAAGCGATACGTTTGTTACTTTCTCCACATCCAACTAGCATAGCAATCTCATACTCGCGCCGGGTCAGATTTTCAAGCAGTTCATTAACAGCCTGTTCGATTCGATTCTTTTCCTTGGTCACTGCGACCAATTCCTCCAACATAAAATTTGTTAATGTTCGGCGAATCCATAGTTCACCATGATGAATCGCTTTAACCGCAATATTTATTTGTTCTGGTTTTATGTCATTTCTACAGCAGCCCCTAATACCCGTTTTAAATAACTCCCACTCAACCTCATCTTCTAACTGTGCGCTGAAAACAACAACCTTGGCATCAGAGTAAAAATTCAACAAATCAACAATTCCATCTGAACCATTTAATTCAGGCAAATCATAATCCAGCAAAAGAATTTCTGGCTTGTTTTTCAGCAGCTTGTTTTTCAGCAGATTTAAACTGGATGAAATCCATATAGGCGAAAATTCAAGCAGACCTTGTTCCCATCGTGCAAGCAATTTTGCATTTGAACTAGCGAGTAGAATCAAAATCAGCCTCATTCGTATTCATGGGATATGGGAGCAAAATTTTGTTCATAATCTCCCCTAGTAATTTACGCGACACCCAGGCTTCACCTTGATCAACTGCCTTGATCATTTTTGAAAAACCAGGTGTGTTTACCATTTTAGTATCAAGAAAACCACGAGCACCACTTGCCAATGCATTTAGCAGCAATTTTTTTTCGATGGTTTTCTCATCTATTAATAAAACCACTAATGTATCTGGACACTGACGGCGCAAAGCTGACAATAAATTGCAAAAGTCATCAAATAATTGTTGCACTTGTATGTTTACCAGCAGGATACGGGGCTTCATGCGCTCAATTCTTGCCACCATATTTTCCACAAAAGACAAGCCTGATCGCGACTTCAACCTGCGTTCCGTGACCCCATTGTAGCCAGCTGTTGTAACTGTGGCATCGGTTAATACCTCTATGGCATGCTTGTCTTTATCTTGTTGGAGAAAACGTTCCATCTCTACACGTTTTTCTTGGCTAGCATCAACTACTGCTATAGTAATTGTTTGCACATATCACTCCTTGTCTAAAAATGCATAGCTAATACGCTGCAAAATTGATCATAACCCAATCAAATTAAATGTGAGTGTTCAATTAGACCCTGTTTTGTTGCCAATTCTATTATTCATTAAGCTTTTAATATAATTACCAGAAATAGCATAGCTTATTCCACTTGGATCGGTTAGCGCAGATTCTTTTTTCCCTTTTACAAGAACCATATTAACAATGCCATACACGATTCCAGTTTCCGGATCATACAAAGGACTCCCACTACTACCAGGATACGCGATACCATCCAGTTGAAACACCATAAACGGAGATTTTCTTAGCTGCTTGATCATGCTTGCATCGAGTTGACTTGAATTATGCACAGGAAAATGATCAGCGTAATGGACGCAACAATAGCCTGATGTGTTACAGGATAGAACCCAAGCACCATACCGATTGGAAAACCTGTGTATGCCATCAATCTTCCTTCGCGCACAATATCAGCTTCACCAAGCTGCATGGAGGGCAAAGCTGTGCCGCTTATTTTTAGTAAAGCAACATCATGCTCCCTATCCAGCGCAACTATTTCCGCTGCCCTAATTGCAGGGTGTATTGCCTTTTCCTGTAATAACAACATTTGTTTCTCTTCTTTCAGCATCTAGCACATCGGGTATCACATGTGCATTGGTAACCACATGCAGCCCATCACCAATAACAAAGCCTGTGCCAAGAAAATTTACAGGCGGCGTACGCATTTGTTGATACGTTCCAATGCCCACAATTGAAGGTTTCACCTGCTCAATGGTTTGCTCTAGCTACGCGTAGCAATATGAAGAAATAAAACATAGCCCCAATACCAATGAAAGGCGTTTAAACATTAAATTTACAAGGATCATTTGAAAACTTTGCCAATAATCAAACAGGTTTATGTTCATCACAACCTCAAAAGAAATTGCAAGTAAGAATAGATTGTACACAATTCTTTGTCTTTCAATTTGTTAGTGGAAAACCCCATTGACCCAAAGTTTCATAAACTCAATGCGCCAGGAAAAGACGCCATATCTGTAGATATCGCGTAAACTATCACGCATTCTATATTTGTAAACACGCTAAAAACTTATCATGACAGTACGCACTCGTTTCGCACCCAGCCCAACTGGCTATTTACACATTGGTGGTGCACGCACCGCATTATTTTCTTGGGCCTACGCACGCCGACATGGCGGGAAGTTTATTTTACGTATTGAAGATACGGATGTTGAACGCTCAACCAAACAATCCATACAGGCTATTCTTGATGGTATGTCATGGTTGGAGTTGGATTATGACGAAGGCCCGTTCTATCAGATGGAACGTTTAAAGCGCTACCATGAGGTCGCCGAACAATTATTACAATCAGATCAAGCCTATTATTGCTACGCCAGTAAAGAAGAACTCGATGAAATGCGTGAGCGACAATTGGCGGCGGGTTTAAAACCAAGATACGATGGACGTTGGCGGGATTCTAAACAAACCCCACCAGCCGGTGTTAAACCGGTCATCCGTTTCAAAAACCCTGTGGCAGGCTATGCTGTATTTAATGATCTGATCAAAGGCCGTATCACAGTTGCAAATAGTGAGCTGGATGATCTTGTGCTCGTGCGTAGTGATGGCGTACCTACTTACAATTTCAGTGTTGTGTTGGATGATCTGGACATGAATATCAGCCATGTGATACGTGGGGACGACCATGTCAACAATACCCCGCGTCAGGTTAACATCCTCAAGGCGCTGGACGCACCATTGCCGGAATATGCACATGTCCCCATGATATTAGGCGCTAATGGAGAACGCTTATCTAAGCGGCATGGTGCCGTTTCAGTCACGCAATATCGTGATGACGGTTATTTGCCTGAAGCGTTAATAAATTATCTGGCAAGACTCGGCTGGTCGCACGGCGATGAAGAAATATTCAGTCGCGAACAACTGGTCGACTGGTTTGACTTATCATCAATTAATCGGGCGCCTGCAAAATTTAATCCTGAAAAACTGCATTGGCTGAACCAGCAATATATTAAAAAAACCGATAATGCGCGTTTGGCTGAATTAGTGTTGCCTTTCCTTAAACAAGATGCCTGCCAAATTACAGGCGGCCCAGATTTACCATTGGTTATTGATTTACTCAAAGAACGGGTTAATACGATCGAAGAACTCGCTGACGCAGCGGTATATTTCTTCCGCCCATTAGAACCCAAGCAAGAACTCAAAGAGGAACACCTTAATATTGACGCCAAACCGATTCTTATTGATTTAATTGAGAAATTTAATCATATAGAATGGAATCGCGAGTCTATCAAACAAGAAATAAAAAACACCGCTAAGAACCATGACGTAAAGTTCCCTAAAATCGCCATGCCACTACGCGTTGTGGTTGCCGGCGTAACACATACGCCGTCAATTGATGCCGTACTTGAACTGCTGGGACGGGAAGAAACTTTGAAACGCATGAACAATCAACTGGAGCAATGTTTTACTAATTGATCCTTGCTTTGCTTTACTTTGATTGCATGCATTAGTATAATCCCACTTCCTTTGATCAGGGGGTATAGCTCAGCTGGGAGAGCGCTTGCATGGCATGCAAGAGGTCAGCGGTTCGATCCCGCTTATCTCCACCAGTTTTTAGTGGTTTATACTAAGTAACTTGTAACACCTAAGTCCCCATCGTCTAGAGGCCTAGGACACTGCCCTTTCACGGCGGCAACAGGGGTTCGAATCCCCTTGGGGACGCCAACTTTATTCTAATTGTTGGCGTCTTTTCAGTATTAATCACCTCTTCTCGTCTGGTTCTTACAGACGCCCTTATTTCATTCAGCATTCGTTCATATTGATTTGTGTAAAGTTACATCATCAGGGACTGTCCTGAAGACACGAATGGAGGCTTGCAATGAAAACAACGAAAATAATACCGACAAACTTGTTGCTGATGATGTGCTTTGGTCTCATCTTGGGGATGCCCTCTGTAGTCCAGGCTGGTAGAGACCACCATAACTATGGTCATTCACACTATTACGACAGACACGACCGTGCATATTCACAACATCAATATTACAAAAAACAACGCCATAAAAAGCGCCACGCACATAGGCACGCTTATAGAAATAATTGCGGACACACCGGCATTTATAATCAGCCGCGTGGCTATTATAATAACCGGCACTATAACAACCATCCGCAGCCACAATACGACAATGGCCGCAGTCACAGTTATAACGCAAACCCAGGCGTCTACCCCGCACCCGTTTATGGCTATCCTGCCAATGTAACACTAGGCATCAATACCGGGGATGCAGGCTTTATGTTACGCTATTAACATACGTTATAAGTACACGCTATAAATACAAAAGAAATCGGCAATGCGTTGCCGATTTCAATTCACCGTTCTTTGTCTTTGTTATGAGGTCAGTTTTTCATGAATAAATTACGAAGCATCCTTTTGATGGTAATTTTATTGATAAATGCAGGCCATCCCGCATTAGCCGAGCAAAAGCATACTACTTCAGCCAATGCGCAGACAAGCAACCAACAAAACAGTATTTCTCAACAAAAAGCCGTTGATATTGCGCAGCAGCATATCAACGGTCGCGTGTTGGCAATCAATCATATTGATGATGCCTACCGCATTAAGATACTCAGTAGCGACGGTTCTGTACATATCGTTCTGATTAGCGCCCTGGATGGTTCGGTTATTTCTGCCCACTAAACCTGTATTTCAAGAAATCTGCTATGCGTATCCTCGTCATCGAAGATGAAATCAAATTACAAGCCCAAATTCGCCTCACACTAGAAGCCGACGGCTACATGATAGACACCTGTAGTAACGGTGAAGAAGGCCTGTTTTTTGCCAATGAATATCCACTTGATGCGGCAATTATAGATATCGGTTTGCCCGGCATCTCAGGGTTGGATGTGATTAAAACACTGCGCGAGCAAGGCAGCTTGCTACCTATCTTGATCTTAACCGCCCGTGATAGCTGGCAGGACAAAGTGAAAGGCCTGGAAATCGGCGCTGATGATTATTTGACCAAACCGTTCCAAATGGAAGAATTGCAAGCCAGGGTCAAAGCGTTACTGCGCCGCTCAACCGGTATCCCCAGTACACTATTAACATGTGGTCCGATTACTATTGACGTATCAGCGCACGCCGTCACAGTCAGTGGTCATAAAATTGATCTGACAACTTTTGAATATCGGCTACTCGAACAACTCGTGCGTCATCCGGGCGAAGTGCTTTCAAAACAATCCTTAACTGACTATCTTTACCCGCATGATGAAGACCGTGACAGCAACGTTTTAGAAGTCATGGTGGGTCGATTACGACGCAAACTCGACCCAACTGGTGAACTTGCCCCCATTGAAACCCTGCGTGGTCGCGGCTACCGCTTTACAATAAAATGTGACAACGCACCCTGATCCTAAAAACTGCAGTTGATCACTCTAAATTATTGATAACTTAATGAATGAATGTATTTTGTATACGATTACAAAACTCACTTGTTGGGTGAATAGCGCTATGATGTTTATAGCACGCTGTTCTTTATTTCTGACTGCGTTGCAATTCGTTGCAATAACTCGTTATTACGCCTCTTTGCGCCTTATCAGAAACAAACAACAACGCACTCTAAACACCATTCAACTACGGTTCTTAGGATGATGTCATTAAACAAGCGCGTACTATTAAGTGCCGCCTTGGTATTATTAATTTTCATTGTGGGCATTGCGGTCACGCTGGATCGTGCATTTTATGACAGCGCCCGCTTAGGGGTGCAAGACCGCATGCTGGCAAGATTGCTAATGATAATGGGTGACGCGGAAGTCGATGATGCCGGCGCGCTGTATATGCCGACCAATATTCTCGATACGGAACTCAGCCGACCTGACTCAGCCACTTATGCCTATATCATTGACCATACCGATAACATCGCCTGGCAATCCACCTCTGCCCTAAACAAAGAGATCCCCACAGCACACTTGCTGGACATGGGCGTCAAACTATTCACACAAATCACCTTTAATGATGAGCCGCATTTTGCCTATAGCTTTGGCGTTGCCTGGGCGACAGAATCAGGCAGCTACCCGTTGACATTCAGTGTCATCAACGATAGCAAACTTTTCGATGCGCAAATTGAACGTTACCGGGAAAATCTTTGGGGTTGGCTGAGTGTCATGGCACTATTGTTACTGGTGACCCAAATGCTGGTGTTACGCTGGGGGTTGCAACCGCTCAGAAAAGTCTCGACTGAATTAGCAGATGTTGAATCCGGTCGGCAAGAGAATGTAACAGGCGTTTATCCCAGCGAATTAAAACTGTTAACCGACAGCATTAACTCTTTAATCAATCACGAACGTAAACAGCAAAAACGCTATCGCAATGGGCTGGCGGATTTGGCGCATAGTCTAAAAACACCATTAGCCGTGCTGCAAGGCGCCGCCACAACGGCTGATCATGAACATGATCATATCCAAACCATACAAGAACAAATCGAGCGTATGGATAATATTGTTCAATACCAATTACGCCGCGCCGCAACCGCTGGCAGCTCACCCGGCATGCGCTTGATCAGCTTACGCCCGGTGGTTGACAGAATTGTAGCAACAGTGGAAAAAGCCCACCACGACAAACACCCCATCATCACCATTCAAATCGATGAGGGTATTCGACTGCGCATAGACGAAGGGGACTTAATGGAATTACTCGGCAACCTGGTCGATAATGCGTTTAAATGGTGCCGTGAAAACATTCACATCTCGGCTGAAGTTGAAGACAACCGGGTGATGATTCAAATTAAAGACGACGGCCCCGGTATTCCACACAACAAAATCGCCCGCATTCTGGAACGTGGCGTACGCGCCGATCAATCCACACCGGGTCATGGCATTGGGCTGGCAATCGTGCGGGACATTATCCAAGTGTATGGTGGCGATTTGTCCATTGATAAAAATGCAACCAATGGCGCGTGTATTACCATACTGTTATTCACTTAGTTGCCAAAGCGTGTTTTGCTTCTTCTAAATTCTTGCTGGCATGTATGCTAAGGGGGTGTTCTACCCCCAAACGTTCTGTAACAATGGTCAACGCCTGCTCATAATAGCCAATCGCCTTCTCATAATCGCCTAGATTATTCCAGGCCAAGCCCAGATTATTGCGATCACGCGCAACACTGGGATGATCTTCGCCATAGGTCTTCAGGTCACTCGCCAATGCCTGCTCATAATAGCCAATCGCCTTCTCATAGTCGCCTAGATCGTCCCAGGCTGCACCCAGATTATTGCGATCACGCGCAACACTGGGATGATCTTCGCCATAGGTCTTCAGGTCACTCGCCAATGCCTGCTCAAAATAATCAATTGCTTTCTCATAGTCGCCTAGATGATGCCAGGCTGCGCCCAGATTATTGCGACGAATCGCCACACTGGGATGATATTCCGCATAGATCTTTAGGTCACTCGTCAATGCCTGCTCATAATAATCAATCGCCTTCTCATATTCGCCTAGATTACGCCAGGCTAAACCCAGATTATTGCGATAAGCCGCCACCTGAGGATGATCTTCCCCATAGGTCTTGAGGCCACCCACCAATGCCTGTTCAAAATATATTCTTGCCTGATCGTAATTACCATTATCAAGATACACACTTCCAAGCATATTTTGATATTCTGCAATCTTTTCTTCAGCCTCACCTTCTTCAGCAAAGCCGATGGCTTGTTCATAGGCCTTGGTTGCAGCAGAAAAAGCAAAACGCGTATGCAACGACTCTGCTTTTAGCGCCATATTCTCCGCTGCGGAGCGTTTGCGCTCTAAATAATGCGTATGAATTTCTTCCGCCGCCGCATTATCCAGTTCAACCGCTTGATCCAATAAATCTTCAGCCTTCTCATATTCCGCGTCAGCAATGGCTTTCTTTGCCTGCTGCTGCAATGCAACGACTTCAGGGTCTTCAGATTCGAGTAGCGAAACGCGTTTTTCCAGTTCCTTATGACGTTTCGCTAATGTTCTTAACGTATGATCTAATTCTTCATGAGGAACATTTTGTTGTTGAAGAAGCTTAAAGAAATTCTGAATGGCCGTTTCAGTCACACCCAGTTGTTTGGCTAATTCAATATCTGTAGTGCCCGTAATATTGATCTGTGTATTATGATCACCCATCTGCCCGACTTGCGCATGATCGCCAAAACTGATTGTGGGTTTTTCAGGATGGGAAGATGGTAGTTGATTGCCTGTTGCGCCAGATTCCAGGTGTTGTGCTATTAGATCTTTTGTTACCTCAGTGGTCGTTTCTTGCACAGCAGTATAGACCCCGATAGCTAATGCACCCAATACTGATACCAGGATCAACTTAGTCTTTGTTTTAATCCAATTCAGCATACTTATTCCACCTGATTTGATTGTCCATTCCCATCCCAACAATAGCTGGCTGATAAAATTCCGCACTAAATGAATGTTAATCCTAATTGACCGGCATGACCAGTTTGTTCAGAATAGGCCGGAAATAACGGATTGATAATCAGCATGTTTGACAGCCCATTGAATGATCAGTACATTTTGAATAATGAAAAATAAAACTGATTTTTACTTTACGCAAACCGGCAATAAATTAGTGTTGGCAGAGAAATAATGGTTGAACAGCGTTCACTGACAGAGTTTCCCGACAGTTTGATGCCGTTGGTTCGGTGGATCATGCCACCGGCATATGCGCTTGCCTGCTTCTGGTATGCCTGGTGCCGACCATCGCGCACTACAGCAGCGGTAGCGGTTTGGCATGGCATGGCAACCTGATTCTGCTCGTGTCGCATTCTTACAAGAAAGGTTATTCCCTGCCCGGCGGCGGCATGCATCGTGACGAAGCACCCGAATGCGGGGCTGTGCGCGAGTTGTTTGAAGAAACCGGCATAACGATTGAGCCTGCCGCTTTGCAGCTTGCCGATGTATCAAAACGTGAGGGCCGCTACGGTGAACGCACGACTTATCTGTTTGAAGTACGGCTTTTGGGTGATGCGCCCCAAATCCGCGTCAATGGCTGGGAAATAACGGCTGGTTCACTAGTCGACGCAAGAGGCTTGCACACTCGGCCAGTCGGCCGACCTGCGCCGTTATATCAAGGGATGGCTGGCCAGGGCTACTTGAATACGTGCGGGTTGTACGGATCAATCTTAAGGGCGCTTCTAAAAATTCAGAGTTCGCCCAAATGCAAGGTGCAGAAAAAATTTTGCAGCGAAGCATATGTTAGATATGACAGCAATAAATTTTTTCTGTAACACAGCAATTGGGATGAAATCTGGGTTTTTAGAAGTGCCCTTCAGTATAACGAATACCGGTAATGATATAGCGTATTGGCCCGGCAGGACGTTGCACACTCACCTCATCATCAAGATTCTTCTTCATTAGTGCGCGCGCCACGGGTGAATCCATGCTGATCCAACCTTTCTCGACATCAAATTCATCCGGGCCGACGATGCGATATGTCACACATTCCCCTGCGTCATCCTCAAGTTCGACCCAGGCGCCGAAAAATACCTGCTGCTGGTTTGTTGGCGGCTTATCCACCACGACCAGTTCATCGAGACGTTTTTGCAAATAACGAATACGCCGGTCGATTTCACGTAACTGTTTCTTGCGGTAGATATACTCGGCATTTTCTGAGCGATCACCTTCAGCAGCCGCAGCCGATAATGCCACCGTCACTTCACGGCGGGTTACCCACAAGGCTTTAAGCTCCTGTCCCAGCGCCGCATAACCCGGTTTGCTGATATAGGCTGAACTCTTCGGCTGTGGTGGGCGATAGCGGCTCATTTAGAAACCATTGAATCCAGAGTGTTTTATAAGGGTGTGAGTTTTTAGAAAGCCTGCATTGATGCAGATAGACGTAGTGTTATCGAACCAAATTTTTCGCATATTAAAAGAATGGAAAGGTGTTTTACAAGGGCTTGGCGGGAATTTTTTCAGAGATATCTGAGCCATAATATTGAGCCTTACATAATTCCGAAAGCTGTTTAAAGCCAGGTCAGTGTCTATATTCGCAGGCAGATACTTAGAGTCTCCTCAGAAAGTCAGCAAACATTGTGAGTATAGCCTGACCTTTCCCTGAGACTTTGAAATATATTCAAGTAGTATGTAAACATCAATAGGCAGTATTTACAGCCACACGCGCGAAGCCAAATAAAAACC
>JAJFJK010000152.1 GCA_021774075.1 Nitrosomonas sp.
CATGGCGAAACGAATGAAGACAAGTCGTCAAGCTTTGGATAGATTGCTTGATCCTTCAAACACTAGTGTGACACTTCACACAATGCAACGAGCCGCTGCTGCTGTGGGTCGTAAGTTAACGTTGGAGTTACAGTGAACTTGTTCCTGTTAGAACCAGTTACGGGCATCTGATGGTGCTGCCAAGTTAACTGTATCTGAGCGGCAATAGCAGAATGAATAGTTCAGCGACCCTATACAAACGCTATCGATTTCCACCAGAAATCATTCAATACACAGTGTGGCTCTATCATCGGTTTAATTTAAGTCATCGTGATATCGAAGACTTGTTGGCAGAAAAGGGAGTCGTAGTGACCCATAAGTCGATTCGTCTATGGTGTAACAAGTTTGGTTCAGCATATGCCAAGAAGCTAAGGCGCCAACATCAAGGATACGGCGTACTTTCTTCCTTGATGAAGTATTCGTAAAGATTCAAGGCAAGCAACTGTATTTGTGACGAGCCGTGGATCAAGATGGAGAAGTGGTCGATGTATCTGCAAGCCCGCAGGGATGGGGCTGCCGCTAAGCGTTTCTTCCAGCGTCTACTTAGATATCATGGCGGTGAGCCGAGGAAGATCGTGACTGATAAGTTGAGAGGTTATGGTGTTGCCCACCGAGAACTTGTCCCCGACTCAATTCACGATACTTCCCAATACGCCAACAATCGTGCTTAGCTTTCACACCGAGCCAACTCGGGTAAGAGAACAAGGTATGCGTCGGTTCAAATCGACGGAGCAGGCTCAACGATTCCTGGATGTGCATGCTGCTGTGAGCAATCTATTTAACCTTGGCCTGTTCTTTATGAGAACAGGGATATATTAGACGACTCGATAATGGTTAGCTTAAAGGTTGTCGAAACAAAAAATGAAGACGTCTTTTCGGATTTAGTGCGGGCCACAAATAGTCAGACAAAAGTTGAAGAAACACAATTTCTTTCTTTGAAACCAATTGTTAAGCGTATAGAACAATATTTTAATACCTATGAAGGGCAAGATGGGCGCATTTATTATGAACGAAGAGATCGTCAATATGTTGGGAGAGGAGTGCCAGTGGTCAGAACATTTTCTCTAAATGTCGCCACAAAATGTGTAACATCTATTTTTCTACAAAGACCGGATCTTTCTTATCGCTACCCAAAACGCATGTTTGAATTATTCTCAAAAGAAATATTTTCTGATGATACAAAAGAAATAGTTTTCTATACGTCTTGTTTATCTCTGTATAGATTGCACCTCTATGTTGCAAGTGCTGATATTCCCCAGAATATGCGGAAATATAAATGGCATATATTGGTCTTGGTTGGATCTATCATTGCAGGAAAGAAAATACCAAAACTAAATTCCAACGCAATGGAAAAATATTGTCAGAAAATTATAGCTGTTATTTCAAAACCAGGACCTGCAGCACTAGCACCTTTTTTACAAGCAGTAAAAATAATGAACTCTACTGACGACATAAATGATGATAGTCTAAAAAAACAAACTGTTATGGCCAATATGCTGAAGAGAATAAAGCCGACGGAAAAATAAACGCGTCTTATTTGAACGTTATCTCCATTAAAAATGAATTTTGCACTATCTCACCGCCCGCTTTGGGTCGGAAGCGGTAGCTGGTGTTAATGTCTCGCGTCAATTAGATGTATTAGCTCCGACTTAATCTGACCTCAATCATTTTTAACACGCATATCATCCATTATTTCACGATACCTACGTGACGACGTAATCCTAAGAATCTCCTTCACATCCATAGTATCTTTGTTATGAATAAACCTTAAGAAATCCTCGTAGGAAATATCTAAATTTGATAGCGATTCCAGTTTTGTTATTCTATGTCTAACAAACGCCATATCATGCTCCTTGTTGGTTTAGGCTTGCCGCTTTAAACAAATTTAACGATGATAATATGGCTCTCTTTTACTCTTGCTTCGTCAAGCTGCCTTTGTTGCTCAGACGACCAATCACCATCTGGTTTGAACATAACCAATACAGATGCATTATGCTTAAGGGGTTTTTCAAGCTTCAGCAGTCTATTTTTTATATTCATTTGCTTCCTCCAATGCGGCTAACCTTTTTTCCAGTTCATCAAATTCTTTGATTTTAGTCAATGCTCCTAAACTATTCAGCAAGGTGCTGCCCTCAGAAGGTGAAATCTTCCCACCAGCTACCGCTTGGATAATAGTTTCTCCTTGTTCAGTTAATCCGGTACCATGCGGCAAATTGATCATTACTGGTTGCTCAATAGATTTCATTGTCGGAATAGTGCGCTCCAACAGCAGTTTGGCTGCTTGAGCATCCCCGTCTTTAGCCTTTGCAACCAGTTGTGCAATAATTGCTGGCAGATCCTTTGCGATACTTGCCCTTAGTTTTGCCACCTCACCTGTGCCCGGCTTACGCCCATTTGGGTTGCCACTTTCACCAGCTTTCCAGCGCCCACGTTTCTTCTTTTCTGTCATAGTTGTCATCGTGCATTTTTCCTGTTAAAACAAGTAAATTTGATTGCTATCTAAGTAGTGCTGTTATTTTTCTTGACCCTAGTAACTTGACCACAAAAGCCACAAAAGGGTGTCATAACTTACCACTCAGAATATTCGGATTAACTTCTAGTTTTCGGCTTGGTCTATGCGCAACCTTTTCAACCTTTGGCCGTATAAAATGGCGCTCTATCAGAACATCTATTGCAGGTTCTAAATCCGCAGCTCGCTTATAACGAGTCTTGTGGGCATAGTGACTATCCCGAAAGGTAAATTCTGGCTTACCTTCTCGTTCAATCCATCGCAGTACCACGCGTGCACCGTCAAGGGCTGGATCAGCACCCATTAAATCAAAGACCACCAAGGCATGTGCGCTTAATACATCAGCCGTGCGTAATGCGGCGGTCATATCATCAATGCTAATTTCATTCTCCCATGGGTTGATAAGTGCGTAACGGGCGATATGAAATAAGGCTGCAATACGTACCACTGCCCCAGGTAATTTACCCGCCCAATCGGTTAAATGCGCATAGGTTCCACCTTCTCTCATTCCCGCTTCTATCTTGTGGGCGAAGGTTTGCCAAGCTTGCAAAGCATCATCAGT
>JAJFJK010000153.1 GCA_021774075.1 Nitrosomonas sp.
CTTGGTACATGACGAAGCCCCTGAGACCGACCTGGATGCAAGTCTTGCTGCTGGCGAGCTGGTATTGAAGCCGGACGACTGGGATGATGATGATGACTGGGACGACGACGATGATGACTGGGATGATGATTATTAATTGTCGTAGTTGGCTATAGTAATACGCAAGGAGATATTCGTTATCTCCTTGCGCAAATTTTTATAGATAAAAAAAACGAACTTGGCGATTTGGTAACAGAACAATATAGAGTGCAAAGTATATGCTTTAGTCGCTCTAGAAATTGAATAACCCGCCTAATGGCGGGTTTTTTTCTTTCATTGAGGTGAGTATGTGAATATGTTGGATCATTTTCCAAAGCCTGATGCTAATTACCCGCACAGGAAGCGTGATTATTTTATTGCTGGCTTTACATTCTTTTGTGTCGGTGTCAGCTTGGTCATCGATGGTAGTGCAAGTCTTGAGACACAGAATCGCTTAGGTGTCATTGCGTGGATTTTCCTGATTGGGTTATTAGTTGGTGAAAACAAGGAAGTAAGAATGCAGGTTGTCATTGCTGTGGCATTTGCTACGGCTGGTGAACATTTTGCTTCTATTTACATGGAAGGCTATACGTATCGATTTGAGAATGTGCCGCATTACGTTCCGCCAGGCCATGGCATGGTTTATTTGACGGCTGTTGCGCTTGCGAGATCGGCCTTCTTTTTGATGCATGCGAGAGCACTTGCTATATTTGTCATAATTACTGGCGGCTTATGGTCTATTTGGGGCATTAGTGGCATTCCAGAGCAAGGTGACCAGGTTGGTGCTTTCTTATTTGTTATTTTCGTAATATGCTTGTTTAAAGGGCGGTCACCCATGGTTTATCTGGGTGCATTCTTTATCTGTACCTGGCTGGAAATTATTGGTACGGCTGCGGGCACATGGAAGTGGGCATCAATTGAGCCGGTATTTAATTGGACTCAGGGAAACCCGCCGAGTGGGGTAGCAGCTTGGTATTGTTTGGTTGATGCGGTTGCCATTGGCTTTGCGCCAATATTCTTAAATGGTTTGCAAAAAATGAATAACTGGTATAAAACAATTACACAATAATTGTATATTTCGTCAATGGCTATGTTTATAACTTTTAGGAGGGAAGATCTGTGACCGTAGTTCGTTTACCGGATGGTTCTGAACGGGTTTTTGATCACCCTGTAACCGTATTGGATGTTGCATCTTCAATTGGGCCTGGACTTGCACGTGCGGCAATCGCTGGCAGAGTAAATGGTCAGCTTGTTGATGTGAACAGCCCAATCGATAGTGATAGTGATTTGGCGATAATTACAGAGAAGGATGCGGATGGATTAGAAATTATTCGTCATTCTTGCGCGCATTTGTTGGCGCATGCTGTGAAAGAAATGTTTCCAGATGCGCAAGTCACTATCGGACCTGTTATTGACGACGGATTTTATTACGATTTCTCTTATAAGCGTGCGTTTACGCCAGAGGATCTGAAAGCCATAGAAAAACGAATGCTGGAAATCAGCAAACGTGATCTGCAGATTCAAAGAAATGTTTGGGACCGCTCCGAGGCTATTAACTTCTTTAAACAACAAGGCGAACGTTACAAAGCACAGATTATAGAATCAATACCTGGTGACGAGGATTTGTCTCTCTACTCACAAGGTGATTTCACTGACTTATGTCGTGGCCCGCATGTGCCAACAACATCTAAGCTGAAGATTTTCAAATTGATGAAAGTTGCTGGTGCATATTGGCGTGGTGATTCAAATAATGAAATGTTGCAGCGCATATATGGCACTGCCTGGACAAACAAGGCCGATCAGAAAGATTATTTGTACCGACTGGAAGAAGCAGAGAAACGTGATCATCGCAAGATTGGCAAGCAGCTTAGTTTTTTTCACATGCAAGAAGAAGCGCCTGGAATGGTGTTTTGGCATCCAAAGGGTTGGGTGCTTTGGCAACAAATTGAACAATATATGCGGGAAATACAAATAAATAATGGGTATTTAGAGATACGCACACCGCAAGTACTTGATAAGGAGTTATGGGAGCATTCCGGGCATTGGGAGAATTTCCGTGAAAATATGTTCACCACCAATTCGGATGAACGCGTATTTGCAATCAAACCCATGAATTGTCCCGGCCATGTGCAGGTGTTTAATCAGGGTCTTAAGAGTTATCGTGATTTACCTATACGCTTGGCTGAATTTGGTTCGTGTCATCGCAATGAAGCATCCGGCGCATTACACGGCATCATGCGTGTTAGGGCGTTTACACAGGATGATGCACATATTTTTTGTACTGAAGAACAAATACAAGATGAAGTTGTGCAATTCATCGATTTGTTGAAGATTGTTTATACTGATTTTGGTTTTAAAGAATTGCTGGTCAAACTATCAACACGTCCACAAAAACGTGTTGGCACTGAATTACAGTGGGATAAATCTGAAGCAGCCTTGGAAGCTGCTCTTAATCAAGCGCAGCTAGAGTGGGAATTGCAACCGGAAGAAGGTGCTTTTTATGGGCCTAAAATTGAATTCTCGCTAAAAGATTGTATTGGGCGCGTTTGGCAATGTGGTACATTACAATTGGATTTTTCTATGCCTGATCGCTTAAATGCTGAGTTTGTTGCCGAAGATAATTCCCGGCAAGTGCCAGTTATGCTGCATCGCGCTATTTTAGGTTCAATGGAACGGTTTATCGGTATTTTAATAGAAAACCATGCGGGCGCATTGCCATTGTGGCTTGCGCCGGAACAGGTTGTTGTGTTAAATATCTCGCGTGGACAAGTTGATTATGCACGTGAAGTTACAGATAAATTAAAAGAATATGGTATTAGAGCAAGCTTAGACTTGAGAAATGAGAAAATAACCTATAAAATCCGGGAGCATAGTATGCAGAAACTTCCGTATCAGATTATAGTCGGTGATGAAGAAGTGCGCACAAGTCAAGTTGCGGTGCGTAATCGAGCAGGTGAAGATTTAGGCCAAATGACACTTAATGCCCTAGTTGATCGCCTTCAAGAAGAGATATCTTCAAAGCTTTAATATATTACTTTTAACGAACTTGGAGAATTTACCATAGCTCAGGGGAAAGCAGCACGCATAAATCAAGAGATAGATGTGCCAGAGGTGCGATTAATTGGTGTAGAAGGGGAGCAAGTGGGTATTGTTACACTTGCTGATGCAAACTCAATGGCAGAAGACGCAGGTGTCGATCTGGTTGAGATTGCACCAACAGCAGTGCCTCCCGTTTGTAGATTAATGGATTATGGTAAGTTTCGTTATCAAGAAAGTAAGCGCAAGCATGATGCGAAGCTAAAACAGAAACAAGTTAACATCAAAGAAATTAAATTTAGGCCTAATACTGATGAAGGGGACTACGCAATTAAATTGCGTAACCTCACAACCTTTCTGAACGAAGGGGATAAGGTTAAGGTAACATTACGTTTTCGCGGACGTGAAATGGCGCATCAGGAGTTTGGTGTGCGTTTATTAGAACGTGTTCGCGATGATTTAGAACCTATCGCAGTTGTAGAACAATTTCCTAAAATGGAAGGTAGACAAATGGTTATGGTTTTATCGCCCAAGAAAAAGGACGTTAAACCAGTAAAAAGCAAACCTGCTGCCGCTGATTCGACTGTGACATCGTAGGTTCACGTAAAAGTAAGCAAAAGTGTTTGTGGTAATAGCAGTATAAATAATAAGTGATCGCTGGGTTTTTTGAAGTTTTCCAATATGGAAACACCTAGTTTCATATTAAAAGTGGAGTAGTTATGCCCAAGATGAAAACTAAAAGGGGCGCTGCCAAGCGCTTCAAGGTACGAGCGAATGGGACGATTAAACGTGCGCAAGCCTTTAAACGTCACATTTTGACCAAGAAGACAACCAAAAACAAACGCCAATTAAGAGGAATTGTCAGCGTACATCCTAGTGATACGTCGTCAGTTCGTTCTATGTTGCCATACGCATAAGGGGAGATAATAATGCCAAGAGTAAAACGTGGTGTAACCGCTCATGCGCGGCACAAAAAAATATTAGACCTTGCCAAAGGTTATCGCGGTCGCCGTAAAAATGTTTATCGCGTGGCGAAACAAGCCGTAATGAAAGCTGGGCAATATGCCTATCGAGACAGACGTCAACGTAAACGTCAATTCCGTTCTTTATGGATTGCACGTATCAATGCGGCTGCTCGTGAGTGCGGCTTATCGTATAGTGTATTTATGAATGGCTTGAAAAAAGCAAGTATCGAGGTTGATAGAAAAGTACTGGCTGATCTGGCGGTATTTGATAAAGCAGCTTTTGAGAAAAGTGCTGAGCAGGCTAAAGCCAGTTTGGCGGCATAATAGTTTGTGATCATATGAATTTAGGGAGGTCTGGGCAAGCTTGCCCGAGCCTCCCTTTTCTTATGGCATGCTATTGAAAAGTGTTTTGATATTTAATTTATATTTGAAATTATATCCATATGAAGAACCTGGATGATATTGTTAGCGAAGCGACCAACTTGTTGGATAGTATTGATGATGCAATTGAACTAGAACAAGTTAAGGCACGCTATCTTGGTAAAAGTGGTGCGCTGACTGAATTACTCAAAGGCTTGGGTAAATTGCCAGTCGAGGAACGTCCTGCCATGGGTAGTCGCATTAATCAGGCCAAGAATCAGCTGGAAGCGACACTAAAAAGTCGCCGCGATATCATTCATGCCAATCAACTGGCAGCAAAACTAAAAGAAGAAGCATTAGATGTCACATTACCCTGTCGGGGTTTAAATGAAGGTGGCTTGCATCCCGTCACACAAACGCTTAAACGCATAGAGTCATTGTTTCATTCTATAGGCTTTAATGTGGCTTCAGGACCCGAAATTGAAACTGATTTTTATAATTTTACAGCGCTAAATATCCCAGAGAACCATCCTGCACGCGCGATGCACGATACGTTTTATATTGATAACGGTGATTTGTTGCGTACGCATACTTCTCCAGTGCAAATCCATTATATGCAAAATAATGAACCGCCTATTAAGCTGATTGCACCTGGACGTGTTTATCGCTGTGATTCGGATGTTACGCATACCCCCATGTTCCATCAGGTTGAAGGATTGTGGATTGATGAGAACGCAAATTTTGCGGCACTCAAAGGTGTGTTAGCCGATTTCATGGCGCATTTCTTTGAACGTGAAGACTTGCCAGTTCGTTTTCGGCCTTCCTTTTTTCCATTTACCGAGCCTTCTGCAGAAATGGATATTGGCTGCGTGATATGTAATGGAAAAGGATGCCGCGTCTGCAGTCATACGGGTTGGTTGGAAGTATTGGGTTGCGGTATGGTGCATCCGAATGTTTTAAAGCATGTGGATATCGATAGTGAACAATATATTGGTTTTGCTTTTGGTATGGGGGTCGAGCGATTGACAATGCTGAGATATGGCGTCAATGATCTCAGACTATTTTTTGAAAATGATTTACGCTTTTTGAAACAATTTAATTAATGCTAACCCTATTAGCTGTAGTAGTTAATAACTGACACCCATGAAATTTTCTGAAAGCTGGTTAAGAACCTTTGTTAATCCATCCTGTTCCAGTGATAAGCTGGCTCATGCCTTAACCATGGCAGGGTTGGAAGTTGAGAGTGTGGACCCGGTAGCAAGCGATTTTGATAACGTTGTGGTGGCTGAAGTGCTCTCAGTTGAGAAACACCCGTCAGCTGATCGTTTAAAAGTTTGCCTTGTTAATACCGGTCAAGAAGGGAATGAATCCATACAAATAGTATGTGGTGCACCCAATGTGTGTGTTGGCATTAAAGTGCCTTGTGCGTTGGTTGGTGCACATTTGTCTGACTTTGTGATTAAGAAGGCGAAATTACGTGGTGAAGAATCTTTTGGCATGCTCTGTTCAGCAAAAGAATTGGGGCTAAGTGATGCTGCCGACGGTTTATTGCTGCTTCCTGAAGATGCGCCGACAGGTGTGAATTTTCGAGATTACTACGAACTTGATGATCGGCTGTTTACACTCAGCTTGACACCTAATCGCGCAGATTGCCTTGGTGTATCCGGTGTGGCGCGTGAGGTTGCTGCCATTACGGCAAGCATATTTTCACCCGTAAGCATTGATGCGGTTGCAAATGAAATTGACGATATTCTGGATGTGCAGATTGCTGCACCTGAGGCTTGTCCGCTGTATTGTGGTCGGATAATGCGCGGTATTGATCTGAACGTTGCAACTCCATTATGGATGGTGCAGCGTTTGGAACGCAGTGGTTTGCGCTCTATTAACATCATTGTCGATGTAACCAACTATGTCATGCTCGAGACCGGTCAACCCATGCATGCTTTTGATTTGTCCAAGCTGACGGGCGCTATTCAAGTTAGATTCGCGCAAGCAAAAGAACAAATGCAATTATTGAATGGCAACCAGATTGATTTGGCGTCAGATATGTTGCTTATATCGGACGCCAATAAACCACTTGCATTGGCCGGCATTATGGGTGGTATGGATAGTGGTGTAACTGAGGGCACGGTAGATATCTTTCTGGAAAGTGCTTTTTTTAGCCCGCATATTATCAGCGGCAAATCATTTCGACTGGGATTTGGTTCCGACTCTTCGCATCGTTTTGAGCGCGGTGTGGACTATGCCGCTACGCGTGATGTGTTGGAGCGGGCAACACAGTTAATACAAGAGATATGCGGTGGCAAAGTGGGGCCGATTACTGAAGCAAAATACGCATTGTCGTTGCCACAGCGTACTACCGTTAAGGTGCGTACTGACCGCGTACAACGTGTTTTAGGTGTTGATATTACGCAAACAAAAATAAACGAATTTTTTCAGCGTTTGCAGTTTGATTTCTCAGTCGATGGGCAAGTGTTCAATGTAACGCCGCCAAGCTATCGGTTTGATCTGGCAATTGAGGAAGACTTTATAGAAGAAGTCGCGCGCCTACATGGCTATGATTGCATACCGACCAATGCGCCACGTGCAAACCTTGCCATGTTGGCAGCATCTGAAACAAACCGTTCTGTGACACAAATAAAGCAAACATTAGTCAAGCGGGATTACCAGGAGGTGATTAATTATGCTTTTGTAGATGCCGCATGGGAAACAGATTTTCTAAAGAATAATGACCCAATTAAGTTAAAAAACCCAATCGCCAGTCAAATGAGTGTGATGCGCAGTAGTTTAATTGGCGGTTTGATTGCAAATTTGCAGTTTAATTTGAATCGTAAACAGACACGTGTGCGTTTATTTGAAATGGGTTGTTGTTTTGAGCGTAATGAAGAAGATAATTGTAAACAAATAGAAAAGCTAGCAGGCCTTTGTTATGGTGATGCCGTTGCTGAACAGTGGGGGGTATCTTCTCGTAGCGTTGATTTTTATGATGCAAAATCAGATATAGAGGCCTTATATTGGCCGCAAACCATTCATTTTAGTGCTTTTGAGCACCCAGTATTACACCCTGGCAAGTCGGCTCAAATTCATTGTGAGGATAAGACCGTTGGATGGTTGGGAGAATTGCATCCGCATTGGCAAAAAGAATATGACTTGCCGAGAAATACGATATTATTTGAACTTGTTTATGACGCTTTATTACCTAAGTTATTACCAGTTATCAAAGAAATATCAAAATTCCAGCCCGTTAGGCGAGATATAGCAATAATTGTAAATAATGATGTGCGTGTGGATGCACTTTTAACCTGTATGTTTGCTGAGAAAAAGAGCATTATTTCTGACATAGCGTTATTTGATTTATATCGCGGCAAGGGTATGGAAAATAACAAAAAAAGTCTTGCATTCAGAGTATTGTTGCAAGATACTGATAAGACGTTAACAGATGAAGAGGCTGACGCTGCTATAGCTGGTTTGATTAAAGTTTTGGAAGATAAATTTGATGCAACATTACGTAATTGATGTTCAATTACTTGTGCGTTGTCAATGCGATTATGATTTTGAAACATTTAGGTAGCGCGCAGTCGATTTAACTAAACAATGTTAAGTTAAATCAGTTTAAAAAATAATTTGATCTTTGAGTGGAGTAAAGTATGGCATTAACGAAAGCTGAGTTAGCAGATTTGTTGTTTGAAAATGTAGGACTAAATAAGCGCGAAGCTAAGGATATGGTTGAGTCATTTTATGAAGAAGTGCGCTCAGCATTGCAAAATGGTGAAGGTGTAAAACTGTCTGGTTTTGGTAATTTTCAATTGCGTTCCAAGCCACAACGACCTGGCAGAAACCCTAAAACTGGTGAAGAAATACCAATTACTGCACGACGTGTTGTGACATTTCACGCCAGCCAAAAATTAAAAACAATGGTAGAAAAGAGCTATCATGGAAAACAAAAATCCTAGCGATACTTTTCCACCAATACCCGCAAAGCGCTACTTTACAATTGGTGAAGTAGGCGTTTTGTGTGGTGTAAAGCCGCATGTTTTACGTTATTGGGAGCAGGAGTTTGCACAATTAAAACCTGTGAAACGTCGCGGAAATCGTCGTTATTATCAGCATCAAGAAGTATTATTGATTCGTCGTATTCGAGAGTTGCTCTATGAGCAAGGTTTTACCATTAGTGGTGCCCGTAATCGATTGGGGCAAGGTGGCTCTAGCTCAAGCGCAGATGCTATGCAGGCACCTGCAGTTGCGTCTCACCATCCAACATATGATGTGAGTTATGTCAGGGGTGAGATCATGAGTGTGATGTCGTTGCTTCGTTCCTGAAGAAAATATTCTTTTTGGCCCCTTTATGGATAATGAAGTCATTGCGGGTGTTGGTAAAGTGCCTTTTTAACAGCAATTTCGTCCTTTTTGATTAGTAAGGTCGATTGTTTTTTACAATAACGGTGTCAAATCCTTTTCAGACTTGTGGTTGTTATAATTTATTTCGGGGCGTAGCGCAGCCTGGTAGCGTACTTGCATGGGGTGCAAGTGGTCGGAGGTTCAAATCCTCTCGCCCCGACCAGTTGTTTCTCTATTATTTAGAAGTGGCTACAACATTTGTTTCTTATAGCCTAACGAACATTGAGTACTGGACGTAACGTTCCAGGTTTTGTCTCTATTAAATTAATACAAAGTTTTAACAATGCGCATATTACTCAGTAATGATGATGGATATTTTGCGCCAGGTCTTGCTTGCCTAGCTGAAACACTTTCAGAAGTTGCGGAAATCATTGTTGTTGCGCCAGAGCGTGATCGTAGTGGTTCCAGTAACTCGTTGACTTTGGATCGGCCGCTTAGCTTGCATAAATCGCATAATGGTTTCTATTATGTGAATGGAACACCGACTGATTGTGTTCATTTGGCCGTGACCGGCATGCTTGATGTCTTGCCTGATATGGTTATTTCTGGCGTGAATAATGGTGCCAACATGGGAGACGATACGGTTTATTCCGGAACCGTGGCGGCGGCAACAGAGGGTTATTTGCTGGGGGTTCCTTCCTTGGCAATTTCATTAGAGGGTGCATCAAAAGGGAATTTTTTAACTGCTGCACGCGTTGCAGCGGATATGGTGGAACGGCTTAAACAAAATGATTTAAATTACCCTATGCTGCTTAATATTAACGTGCCTGATGTGGATTATGTGCAACTACAAGGCATAGAGGTTACCCGATTGGGACGACGTCATAAGGCTGAGCCGGTAATTAAATCGCTAAGTCCACGTGGGGAAACGGTTTTTTGGGTTGGTGCCGCGGGTGCTGCACAGGATGCGGGAGAGGGCACAGATTTTTATGCCGTGCAGCATAATAGAGTATCTGTAACACCTTTGCAGATTGACCTAACGCGCTATGATCAGATGGATATTGTTGCTGAATGGCTAAAAATTTAAGCTATTAATGAGAAAATGAGAGCAATAAGCGTATTTATGGATATTAACCAGTGAGTGCACATCATTCTGGTATTGGCATGACTTCGCAACGCACACGTATGCGCATGATTGAGCGTTTGCGGGAACAGGGGATTGCAGATGAGGTGGTTTTGTCAGCAATGAGCACAATTCCGCGTCATCTATTTGTTGAAGAAGCATTGGCAAGTCGCGCTTATGAAGATGCGCCTTTACCGATAAATTTTGGGCAAACAATATCCAGCCCATGGATTGTTGCACGTATGAGTGAATTATTGCGTGCTAACGCGAGATTAAATAACGTGCTTGAGATTGGAACAGGTTGTGGGTATCAAACGGCTGTTCTGGCAAAACTGACTGATAAGGTTCATTCTATTGAGCGCATTGGGCCATTGTTGACACGAACCCGTATTCGCCTACATAAGTTGCAGATCAAAAATATCTCCTTAAAACATGCTGATGGTTTATTAGGATTAGCGGAAGCTGGCCCATTTGATGGTATTATCATGACAGCTGTAACAACACATGTTCCGTCTTCATTGTTGGAACAATTAGTCATCGGTGGTAGGATGGTTTTTCCAAAAGGAAGCCAGAAGCAGAATTTATGTCTTATAGAGCGTAATGCGCAAGGTTATACTGAAACCATTTTGGAAGAAGTGAAATTTGTACCTTTACTGTCTGGTGTCGAAAGGTAATAACGATGCAGGAAAATTTTAGAATGAAAGACAATCAAATCAGATTAAAACTTATTGATTTTGGTGAGAAAGTCACAAAACATTTTAATTTTTCATTGAAACAGCCTGACTTGTTTTCTATAAATCGTTATTTGTTTTTAACCATTACTTGCTTATTGTTAATCAGTTGTGGGACAACACAAACTCCAGCACCTGTAGTTGATCGTGCCATATATGGCACACAAAAATCTGTACAAGCTGATGGAGAAACCGGTGCAGAAAAGGGAAAATTCTATACCGTACAGAAAGGGGATACTTTTTACAGTATCGCGTTAAACCACGGCATTGATCATCAAGCATTAGCAGAATGGAACGGTATAACTGATCCCAATAGTATTCAGCCAGGCCAAAAAATTAATCTATCAGTGCCGACCAAACAGGCGCAGCCTTCATTATTTGCTTTGCAAGAAGGGTCTGCTGCTACAACATCGGGTTCAGCACTGCCGCCATCATTATCAGTCGTTGCGCCAACCATCCTTCATACATTGGATCCCGGTGCACAGGATGGGTCGTCTGAAAAACTGAAAACACAGCCGAAGGCCATTAAGTTACCTTATTCAGAACAGAATGTAGCGCGCTTACAATACTCTGTTAACCCATCGCCTGTTGTGCAAACGACACAAACCACACAAGCAGCAGGAAGCATACCCAGAATTGAAGTTGCGCCTGAGCCAAGCGCACAAAAAACAACTGCTGTGTCTAGTAATTTCGCTGCAGATTGGATATGGCCAACATCTGGAAAAATATTGTCATCTTTTTCCAAAAACTCCAAAGGGGTAAAGATTTCAGGGCAAACAGGACAGGCAGTGGTCGCCTCAGCTTCAGGTGAGGTGGTATACAGTGGTCATGGATTGCGCGGTTACGGAAATCTAGTTATCATTAAACATAACAATATTTATCTGAGTGCATACGCCCATAATAGTAAAATCCTAGTAGAGGAAGGCGAGTTAGTCATTAAAGGACAGAAAATAGCCGAAGTAGGTAATACTGATACCGACACGATACAGCTTCATTTTGAGATTCGGAAACATGGCAAACCGGTTGATCCACTTAAGTATTTGCCAAAACAACCTGGGTGAGGTGTGCTGTCAAAAGTGGAGTCCATCGGGTTATAAGGTAGCAACAAGATTCTCATAATATTACTTACGCTGTTGGGCAAGTTTACCTTGTTTGTCTGCATGCCCCTATTTCTTTAAAATCCCCTTGGATAAAGATAATCGCTTTGTTGCTTCAACAAGTCTCTGCCCGATTGTCTGAAGTGGCAGAACAAGCGGACTGAGACCTCTCATAACCAATAAATAAAAAACACCTACTGTTCATTGACAAGTTTTAGTAAGGTCCCTTGTGAAAACTGTGGCCCTTACAATTAACCTAAAATCCTCAGTTGGTTGCTTCAGAAATTTTCAACCTCATGAAACAAAACAATTATTTTGTCAAATGCGAGTCATCCTAAAGATGAGCCGCGCTATGATGCTTATAGCACACCGTTCTTTATCTTTTGCTACGTTGCAATTCGTTGCAATAACAGTACTCCGACTACTTGATATTGACGGATTCAGAGTTGCCCAGATGAATCAAGACAAGGCGTGGTCTACAGCGAATGGTCAGCCATTTTCAAAGACCGCAACACCGTATTGGATCATCTGGGCAGCTCCCTTCGGGCGACCGGGGAAGCACTTGCCCGCGGTGTTACGCCTCTTGAAAAGGGCAAGCCATTCCCGGCAAGGCGTGCCTAGCGACCAACCACTTCCCGTGTCGCTGAACCCGTCAATATCAAGTAGTCGGAGTACTAGTTATTACGCATCACTGCGCCTTGCCAAAAATAAACAACAATGCACTCTAAGCATCATCCAACTGAGAATTTTAGGATTATCAATACCGCCATTGAAGCTGGAAGCGCATGATATTGGCGTTCTTAACATGCTTTAAGGTTTTGACGTTGGTTCTATCCATATTGGAATAAGCTGCGACTAATTCTATTTGCTTGTTCACCTGCCATTCAAGACCAACCTCTGTTTCTCTTACGCGGCTAAATGGCGTATTGGTCGTATCTTTTTCCGCACCATTGTATTTTTGCCATTTAACATAAGGAATCCAGGTTCCCCAACTGTTATCGATTTTATACATGGCTTGCACGTAACCACCATTGATAGTGCCTGATTCAATTTGAGTACGGTCAGCGCTGAGCTGTGGCGATCTGCCCCAGTTCCATTCTGATTGGAAACCGAATGGTTGCGGGTAAAGAATAGCGTGTACACCGATACGTTCATCTCGATAACCCTTCTTATTGAATGTCGGGGCGTCAAGGATACCGGCTGCTGTATTAGTGCCGACTCTCGGTACAAATTTACCGGTAAAACCATAAACACCTGTTTCGAAGATCTGACCATTACTAAACTGGAATGGATAGGTTACTCTGGCCGCTATATGCACATTGTCATTTTTGTCTCTTTGGTTAATGCCCTGACCGGTGTAGGCACCAAAACCGATGACACCATAATCGCCGGAGCCTTTTAGGTTGCTACGTAAGTAGCTAAAGCGCTTTTGAATATGCTGAGGTGTCCAGTAAAAGAAGATACCAGTATCACGTTCGTTTCGCACACCACTGCTTAATGCATCAGCACGTTCCAAAGCCAGGCGGTCACGACTGGATTGCAACAATTCAAAACTGTTGGGTATTTTGGAAAGACCTGGGCGAATGCGAAACTCTTTCTTTTTATCAAAATAGATATCGCCATACATGTCACGAACGCCAACAGTTCCGCCGGCAAATTCGGTTTGCATATAGAGTTTCAAATGGTCGCTAACATCGCCTTGAAAAACCAAACGGGCGCGACGAATAAAGAAATTGGTGTCTTTCTCAATGGCTTTGTCACCCGGGGAGGCCAGCCCTGCAAAATCTCCCGATAAGCCGGCACCTTGACGAAACTGTGTATAACCACCAATTTTGATTCTGTCATACCATTTTTTTTCATCTGATTTGGATGATGCTTTTTCCGCAGCGGCCAACTGATTTTGTTGTGCGGTTTCCTGAATAATTTTTTGATGTTCTTCAATGCGTGCTTCCACTGCTTTGAGTTCATCCAATTTCTCATCAAGCTTATTCTCAACTGCTTTTGCTTCTTCAGGAGATTGTGTGTTTCCGGCCTCATTAACTTGTTTGAATTTGCCCAGCTTGACGCGGTTTTTTCCAGGTGTTGTGTAGACTTGTTCTGTGTCGGGGTCAACGTAAAGTGTTAGCGCATGTACTGGGATCACGACACTACAAAGTAATGAAATTGCTGTGATTGACAGCACTGTGCGTATGAGCCAGCTAAGCGGCAATGTTTTAACCTTATTCATTCCAGATTGCTTCATTTTCTCTCCAAAGAAATTATCTGGACGCAAGGTTATTACATTAATGTTACGGTTTTATTACATGGGAGATTGATGTAGAGTTATAGATGAAAATGATAAAAATTAGCGGCCCTGGAGGATTTCAGACAGTACTCGTTCCACACCTGTTTGCCAGTTCGGCAAGCTTAGACCAAAAGCATTTTGTAGTTTGTAAGTGTTTAAACGAGAATTAAGCGGGCGTCTCGCTGGTGTTGGGAAATTGATGGTTTTTATAGCTTGTAATGCGTCAGGCTTGATTGTAAGGGGCATATCAAATTGTCTGGCGTACGCTAAAATTAATTCGGCAAAGTTGAACCAGGAAGTGTGTCCATCAGCGGCTAAGTGGTAAATACCAGATTTATCTGGGCTGTTATTGCTTATTGTGGGAATAATTTGTGCCGTAATATCCGCCAATAATTCTGCGCCAGTTGGTGCACCAATTTGGTCATCTACAATATCCAAATGATCCCGTTGCTGCGCTAATCGCAATATGGTTTTAATGAAGTTATTCCCATGCGCGCCATATACCCAGCTGGTACGCAAGATTATATGCGAGCAACTTGAAGCGGCAATATTTTTCTCTCCTTGACGTTTGGATTCGCCATACACATTCAATGGATTTGTAGCTTCTGTTTCCAAGCGCGGGTGATCACCGCTGCCATCAAAAACATAATCAGTTGAATAATGTATTAACCATGCATTTAGTTGCTTAGCTTCTTGTGCCAGAACGCCGGGTGTTTGCGCATTGATGGCATGTGCTAACGGTGACTCTTGCTCGGCTTTATCAACAGCCGTATACGCTGCTGCGTTGACAATAATATTTGGTTTAACGTCGCGAATAGTGCGTGAAATGCCGGCTGGATTTGAAAAATCACCACATAATGATGGACTGTCATGGTCCAGGGTAATGAGTTCGCCTAAAGGGAGAAGACTACGTTGTAGTTCCCAGCCAACCTGACCATTTTTTCCAAATAGAAGAATCTTCATTTTCTGCGATGTGCATAGTTTTTTTCGACCCATTCCCGATATGAGCCTGTTTGAATATCCGTGACCCAGGATTGATTATCCAAATACCACTGTATGGTTTTACGGATGCCCGTTTCGAATGTTTCTAGCGGCCTCCAGTTTAATTCACGCTCAATTTTACGGGCATCAATGGCATAGCGTACATCATGACCAGGACGGTCTTTTACATACGTAATTTGATTCTGGAAATTTGATTGTGGATGTGATTCTTCCAACAAGGTACAAATGGTTTTAACAATTTCAATATTAGGTTTTTCGTTCCATCCGCCAATGTTGTAGGTTTCTCCTTGTTTGCCGGCTTTCAGAACACGGCGAATAGCACTGCAATGATCAGTGACATACAGCCAGTCGCGAATTTGTAGCCCGTCACCGTATATTGGTAATGGTTCTCCTGCCAAAGCGTTGACGATCATTAACGGGATTAATTTTTCCGGAAATTGATAGGGGCCGTAATTATTTGAACAGTTTGTAATCAGTACGGGCAAACCGTAGGTGTGGTGGTAGGCCTGTACCAAATGGTCGCTGGAGGCTTTGCTGGCAGAATAGGGGCTGCTCGGTTCATAGCGATGTGTTTCTGTAAATGCCGGAGCGTTCGCAGACAATGAGCCGTAAACCTCATCGGTTGAGACATGCAAAAAGCGAAAGGCCGCTTTGGGCTGTTCATTCAATTCGTTCCAATAAGCACGTACCGTTTCCAGTAAACGAAAAGTACCCAGTATATTGGTCTGAATAAAGTCTTCCGGGCCATGAATGGATCGGTCAACATGACTTTCCGCTGCGAAATTAATAATGGCGCGTGGTTTATATTGCGCCAGTAACTTTTCCAGCAACGCAATATTGCCAATATCACCCTGTACAAAGATATGTTTTGAATCATCAGCTAAAGATGCAAGGTTTTGTAAGTTTCCTGCATAGGTTAGTAGATCGAGATTTACAATTGCTTCATCTGATTGCTTAAACCAGTCTAATATAAAATTTGAACCAATAAAGCCTGCGCCACCAGTTACTAAAAGCATATTGTCTTCCGAGCGTAAATTAATTTAAGAATGTATCCTATTTTAAATAGCCTGCCAAGTCGGTACTAATCCAGGTTCATCTGATTTTACTTGATATTCACAATCAATGCCGATTCTCGGCACCCACACAAGCTTTTCGCCACTAAACAATAACGGGAGTGTATTACGCTCCCATGGTGGAATAGACGTTTCTTGCAGTAAGTTTTTTAAGCTGCGCCGTGGGCGATTACAGTTAGGGGAAAAACGTTCTCCACCTTGCCGCAGACGGAACGTGACGGGTTCTTGCAACAATTTTTTCTCGTCAATGCCTTGATTCTCAGCATAAGAAAAATTAATTATGCCATTTAAATTTTTGAGGTGTAGGGGGCGTTCACCCTGCCATGCTTGCTGCCAGTTAGAAGCCGGTGAAGTTGGCGAGGTTGACGAAGTTGTCGAGGTTGATTCGGGCAACAGATACATTAGCCCTTTGTAGCAACGTATCACCATTTGTCCAACGGTTATTTGCCGTTGTGTGTCAGTACGCGGTGATAATAATTGCCGCAAAATATCTTCGAGTTTTGCAGCGCTGGGAAATTTTACCCCCTGTTGTGACAAGGTGAAACGAAGCAGGTTTCTGGCGCGTGGAAGACTTAGCTCACGGATTGCTGCAATCTGAAGTTTTCCCGAGAGAAGGCAATGCTGACTATCCATTGCGGCTAATTCATCCAGGAGCAATGATGCTTCAGACAAATTCCGGCTTGTGCGCAGCAATGTTTTGGGGTAGTTGGGGTATTTTTCTTTTAATAACGGCAAGACGCTATGTCGCAGGAAATTCCTGTTGAAAGCGGTACTGTCGTTACTCTCATCATCAATCCAGTTTAACCTGTTTTGTTTGGCGTATGCTTCAATTTGGCTGCGGGGGGCTTCCAGCAATGGCCTGAGAACCTGAGGCGCCATATCTGCATTTTGTTTTCTGATAACCGGCATGGCGCTTAATCCTTTAATGCCTGCACCACGAAACAATTGCAGCAGAAACGTTTCCGCCTGATCATTCATATGCTGGGCTAATACGACATAGTCGGCTTGTAAACGGCTGAATATTTGATATCGTTCGTCTCGAGCAAGAGCTTCCAGGCTAATGCCCGTTTCTTTTTTGAGATTGAGTTGTTCTACAGTGATGGGTATGTCAGACGCACGACACAGGTCACAACAAAATTGGCTCCAAAGTGCAGCGTTACGGCTGATACCATGATTAACATGTACAGCAGAGAGTGAGAACCTCATTTGCTTCGACAGTGTGACCAATAGATGAAACAGTACAACGGAATCTATCCCGCCGCTCAGTGCAATGACAATGTGACTGTCGGGCTTGATATGTGCAAGTAATACTCGCTTGGTGTCACACAGAAGGCTATTCGATTTTGGCTTCCTTAAATGACCCATAACCCATCAACCGTTCAAGGCGTTTTTCTAACAGTGTTTCAGTAGAATGATCCTGTAATTTTCTGAGTGATTCCTGAAGTACATTTTTCACCGATTGCATGGTGTTTGGATAGTCGCGGTGCGCACCACCGATAGGTTCTTCAATAATGCTGTCAATTAAGTTGACCGATTTAAGTCTGTCAGCAGTAATGCCCATAATCTCAGCGGCTTCTGGTGCTTTATCAGCACTTTTCCAAAGAATAGAAGCACAACCTTCAGGCGATATCACCGAATAAGTGGCATATTGCAGCATATGCACCACATCCCCGACAGCTACAGCCAAAGCACCGCCAGACCCACCTTCACCAATAATAACGCATATAATAGGAACTCTGAGTTCTGACAAGACATAAAGATTCTTGCCTATGGCTTCAGATTGACCGCGCTCTTCGGCATCAATACCCGGATATGCACCTGGTGTGTCGACGAAGGTAACGAGTGGAATCGAGAATTTTTCGGCTAAGCGCATTAAGCGTAGCGCTTTGCGATATCCCTCCGGTTTGGGCATGCCAAAGTTGCGATGTATTTTTTCGCGGGTATCGCGTCCTTTTTGGTGACCAATAACCATGATGGTCTGGCCATTAAAGCGCGCCATTCCGCCGACTATGGCATGGTCATCAGAGAAATGACGATCACCGTGCAATTCTTCGAAATCTGTAAATAAATGTTCGATATAATCTAAGGTATAAGGGCGTTGCGGATGCCTGGCAACTTGCGAGATTTGCCATGGTTCAAGTTTCGAGTAAACACTTTTAGTGAGTGATTGGCTTTTGGCTTGCAAGCGTGCAATCTCTGCAGATATATCCAACGCAGAGTCATCCTGGGCAAAGCGCAATTCTTCAATTTTTGCTTCAAACTCAGCAATACTTTGCTCGAATTCCAGAAAAGTAATTTTCATTGGGGCTAAGCTATAATCTTAAAACTGCGATGATACAGGATTTGTATGTATCTCTGCATTGATCTATACAATTTAAGTTGATGGTGTTTAGTCCGCGACGCAATGCTTGAGGGTTAAAATTTCTCCTCACTGCGATTTGAAAATCTTGAGATTAACCGGCCTTTACTTAGAATTTATGTAAGGAGATTTCCATGAAACGACGTACCTTTCTACAAGGCATCGCTGTCGTCACGGCATTGCCAGTGATATCACTTTATTTGTCGGGGAAAATTGTTGCGAATACCGTCAATCCGGTGGTTGTTGAACCGTTAGGTAAGCCACATGAAGACTGGCGAGATTTGGTGTCACCAGAAGCTTACAAAGTGCTTTTTGAGGAGCAAACTGAGTCACCAGGAAGCAGCGAATTGAATCACGAGCACAGTGATGGCACATTTATTTGTGCGGCTTGTTATCTCCCGTTATTTGAGAGCCAACATAAATATGAAAGTGGAACGGGTTGGCCAAGTTTTACGCAACCCATTGCCGGGCATGTGGGCACCAAACGTGATTATAAATTGATTATTTTACGTACTGAATATCACTGTGCACGTTGTGGCGGACACCAAGGACATGTTTTTAAAGATGGGCCGAAGCCGCGTGGGGAACGTTGGTGTAATAATGGCCTGGCTTTGAAGTTTGTTTTGCGTACGGACGAACTTCCGTTACTCAGGGGTTAATCATATGAGAAGATTTTTTAAATATCAGTGTTTGCTTATTATGTTATTTTCTGTATTCATACTGGCTGCATGTCAACAGACTGATGGCTCTGTGAGGGCGCCAACAGCTGCGCAAATGACAGATGAGAAACTAGATGTTGCGATTTTTGCGGGGGGGTGTTTTTGGTGTACTGAATCTGATTTCGATAAAGTGCCCGGTGTAGTCGCCACAATTTCAGGTTATATCGGTGGAACAGTTGTAAATCCAACGTATAAACAAGTTGTTTCTGGTAAAACCGGGCATGTTGAAGCCGTGCAAATTTACTTTGACACGACACAAACCAGCTTTGCCGAGCTACTGGCTGCATATTGGCTTACCATTGACCCGTTAGCGCATAATCGCCAATTTTGTGATATCGGCCCTCAGTATCGTGCGGTGGTTTTTTATCGTGACGCTGAACAGAAAAAATTAGCCGAAGCTTCGAAAAAGGTTTTGGCGTCCTCTGGCAAATTTACGCAACCTGTTACGACAGAAATTTTAGCAGCAACCGAGTTTTATCCGGCTGAAGAATATCATCAGAACTATTATCTTAAGAATCCATTACAGTATGCTTCTTATCGCAATAACTGCGGGCGTGATGAGCGTTTGATGGAGCTGTGGGGCCGTAAGCATTAGGTCGTTCACGGGACATTACCCACCTAACTGGTTCAAAAATGAATAAGAATAATATTGCTTTAGGTGGTTTAACACCCAAGCGCTTTTTGCGTGAATACTGGCAAAAGAAGCCCTTATTGGTGCGCAACGCGATACCCGATTTTCAGGGATTGTTAACCCGCGATGAATTAATTGAGTTGTCTTGCAATGAAGATGCGCAATCGCGCCTTGTTATGCACAGACGTAAAAAATGGCTACTTAAACATGGCCCTTTTGCAAAGCAGGATTTTGTCGGTTTACCAAAAAAACAATGGACTTTATTGGTTCAGGATGTCAATCACTTTCTTCCTTCAGCGCGTGATTTGCTATTAAAGTTTAATTTTATTCCAAATGCACGTTTAGATGACTTGATGGTGAGCTATGCGCCCAAAGGTGGCGGGATCGGTCCACATTTTGATTCCTATGATGTTTTTTTGTTACAGGGCAGTGGGTCACGCCGCTGGCAAATTTCTACACAGCAAGATGACCGTTTTATTGCGGATGCACCATTGAGAATCCTGGAAAACTTTTATCCCGAGCAAGAATGGGTTTTGCAATCCGGTGATCTGTTATATCTGCCACCTAATTGTGCGCATAATGGCATCGCTGAAGATGATTGCATGACATATTCCATCGGTTTTCGTGCGCCGAGCCACCATGAGCTCGTTACGCAATTCCTGGTCTATCTGCAAGATCATCTTGAGATTGAAGGTTGGTACACTGATCCAGATCTGCAGTTGCAATCCCACCCATCAGAAATTAGCCCAGCGATGCTGCGTCAAACTCGAACAATACTCAAAAAGATCAAATGGGGCAGTGTTGATATCGAAAAATTTCTAGGGATTTATCTAACGGAACCCAAAACACATGTATTTTTTAACGCACCAGAGGTTCCATTAACACAACAGAGGTTCATACAGCAGATTGAAAAAAATGGTTTGCAACTTAATTTAAAAAGCCGAATGCTGGCTGGAAATGAGCCAATAATTTTTCTAAATGGAACCGGTTTTAAGGTTGGTCACAATGCTTATCAGTGCCTAAATAGGCTTGCTAATGAACAAATATTATATGCACGCCACAAGCTGGATATTGAAACAAAAAAAATCCTTTATCATTGGTACCTTAGTGGTTATATCGAGGTTCTTGATAACACTGATGGGCCATAATTTCTGGCAAATAAAACGAAATTATTCTTGATATTTTCTGGACAGTGATATTTTAATCTGGTATTAAGGTTATGGTCTTTCTTAAATTGAATGGCCGAAGAGCTGTTTTACATAATTTAATTCGTCATAAATTTTTTAAAATATAGGAGATTTTTAACATGAAATACTCTCTGTTTATTGCAGCATTATTAGCACTATTTTTAGCTGGTTGCATGGCTGAAAAAGAAGGTCAATATCCACCAAGCTTGTATGAAGATCCTGAATCCGGCGAAAGACTGGGAGCTCCCGCAGGCGGTAACCCAGATAGGAAATAGTTTGGTTGATTAACTATCAAACGGCTCCTATCAGTTTATGAATATTGAAACAAAAAAAATCCTTGTGATTTTCTGGACAATGATATTTTATTCTGGTAATTAAGGTGGGAGTGTAATACATAAAAAAACCGCCCCTTTTAGGGGCGGTTTTTTTATGTATAGCGCTGCGGCGAATTCTGTCTTGAATGCTGGTGAATTGTGTAGTGTGGAAATTTTGATGAATGATGAAGTAAAAGCTTTAAGATTACGATGTCAATAGCCGACGATAGCTTGTGCAACAATAAGTTACATCAGGCACCGTTGCATGGATTACAGATAATTCCTGATTTTGGCCAAAGGCATGTCATTTGCATTAAATTCTGTAAAATTAATCTAATAGAGTGGATACAGTAGTACATTTACCAAAAAATGATTTATACTTTGTAAGTAATTTGGCCTATTAGTTAATATTCTCAATAAAATTATATGCTATTGAGTTAACGGGTTAAATGCGTTATATAGCTTCGTTTTAAGAATTTTTTTATAAGGAAAATTTCATAATGAGAATTATACTTCTAGCTTTGTCTTTAGCGTTTATGTTAGCAGCATGTGGTGGTCCTAGCGGTCAAGCCATACAAGTAACAGAGCAAGAGAACTACGATAAAATAGTAGCTGAGCAAGATAAAGCTAAATAAAATATGGATTTGGGTAGGTAATTGTACAAAATAAGTGCAAGACCCGGGTCTATAGAGTTGTTAATGTGAGCTTCTAAAGACGTAAAAAAACCGCCCTAAGTGGCGGTTTTTTTACGTCTTTAAGTGCACAGTTTTATACTGAATCTACTTCGTGTATTTCATCAGTTTCTGTTCCAGTCGTATTGTTTATTTAAGTTGCTCATGCAGTAACTTAAGTATGCGACTAGCGATTCTGGTGCTAACTGGTGTATTGTCTTCATTCAAGACAGTGACAACACTGCTATTTGTTCCCGTTTCGTTGACCAGTATGTGATATTTGGCTGCTTTTGTATCGTCATCATCTTTATTGCTGCGCCAAAACATAAGCCCTGATAGAAGGCCTTCATCATCGCCAGTTTTATGGCTATCTGTTTCAGGATCGACATAACGAACAAAATAGATGCCTTCAATACGGTTCCTGTCTTCAACAGTAAAACCAATACGATCAAGTGCTAAGCCAACACGACGCCAGGACCGATCAAATGCTTCATTGACGATCAGAGTTTGTCCAGTTTCTCGGTCAATATAGGCACGTTCTTGCGTAGTGCCGACTGTTGCCAGTTCTTGTTTGGCGCGTTCTTCCTCTACACCAAAACGTATCATTAAACGAGAGAGCATTTCCGCTTCAAGATCCGGGTCAGCAGGGCGTGGCTGCCAGATTGTGCGTTGTGTGCTTCCACCTTCTAGTACTTCGTCCATGCCACGATGACTAATGTAGACTTCGGTATTGCCGGCCTCATCGCGTTCCAAACGAGTACGGAATTTGTCCCGTTCAGCGGCTGAATAGATACTGTCAAGAAATGTGGAAAGAAAATTACGTATAAAATCTTGTGGTATGCTGGCACGGTTTTCCGCCCAGTCCGTTTCCATAATCCCGGCTTCCGGGATTTCAAGTTTGATCAAGAAACCTAATTCCTGCCAGAATTCTTTAATAATAGGCCATACCGCTTCTGGTGCTTGCGGGATCACCAGCCAGCGTTGGGTGCCGGCACGTTCAATATGTACGTCTTGGACTGACATGGGCAATAGCGAAGATGAACCCGCTCTAGGCTGGGTGCCAATCTCATTATTATAAGAAGAGAAGGTCGCGCTACCCGATGAATCACTGCCAGGAATGGCATAACGATCATCTGTTACAGGTGTGATTAAATCGGGCGGAACATCCAGCGCTGGTAATCTTCCGGCCGATTTGTAGTCAATTTGCTTGTTTTCAGAAAATATATTACAGCCTGTTAATGTTAACGAAAGTATCAGTGCCGTATAAAGTATGGATATGCCTTGCCATCTCATTTCTGACATCTTACTCCTTTGAATCAAGAATATTGGCCAAATTCATTGCTTCCCTGACAAGTTGGTGATGCGCACTGGATAATGGTGTTAATGGTAAACGTATACCCGGAGAAATGTGTCCCATTTGCGCAACGGCCCATTTTACCGGAATTGGGTTGGCTTCAACAAATAAGTCAACATGTAGACGCATAAGTTTATTGTTAATTGCGCGAGCGGTGTGTAAATCACCTGATAATGCAGCAGCGCAGAGATCATGCATTAAACTTGGTGCTACATTAGCGGTTACTGAAATGACACCATGTCCACCCAACAAAAGCAATGCCAGCGAACTGACATCGTCACCGCTATAGATCAGGAAGTCTGATGGTGCGCGCCGCAATAAATCTGATCCGCGCCCTATGTCGCCTGTTGCATCTTTGATACCGATAATATTAGGAATTTGTGCCAAACGTAGCGTAGTGTCGTTAGCAATATCAGCAACTGTTCTGCCGGGCACATTGTATAAAATGTGAGGTATATCCACGGCTTCAGCAATTGCTTTGAAATGCAGATATAACCCTTCCTGGGTAGGTTTGTTGTAATACGGCGCTACGGAAAGGCAAGCATCCACCCCTGCGGTTTTTGCATAAATTGATAAATCAATGGCTTCACGCGTTGAATTCGCACCTGTTCCTGCAAGTACCGGTATACGCCCAGCAACATGATCAACTGCAGTTTGCATCAGCAGACGGTGTTCATCAAAGTCAACGGTGGGAGATTCACCTGTCGTACCGACTATGACAATGCCATCGGTGCCTTGTGCTATGTGAAAGTCAATAAGGCTACGAAAGCGTTCCAGGTCTAATCCGCCATCCTCATCCATGGGAGTGACGATAGCAACCAAGCTACCTTTAAACATGACTATCTATCCAGTAAAAAAGACGTATTTTACCCGAAACTCACACTGTTTAAGCTAATTTCCACAGTTGAATCAGTCTAAGTGTGTGGTTTCTGGGTTATTTGGTATGTGTGTCGAGACACATGGTCAGTTAGCTTGCTTTACTAAATTGCATTAAACCATCACTGTAATCAATAACAATGGTATCTTTTGCAACAAAATTGCCTTCGAGTATTTCTTTCGCTAACGCATTTTCAATCTGTGATTGTATTGCACGTTTAAGTGGCCGTGCGCCGAAAACAGGGTCAAAACCAGCATGAGATATTGCTGCGAGAGCTTTCTCACTAACTTGCATCTTGATTTCCAGTTTTGTCAGTCTTGCTTCCAGAAGCTGTAGCTGTATTTTTGCAATCGACTTGATATGTTTCTCATCCAACGCATGGAAAACAACCACTTCATCAATACGATTAATAAACTCTGGCCGGAAGTGTATTTTTACTTCACCCATAACCGCTTGTTTAATGGCAAGGTATTCGCTTCCTGCCATTTCCTGGATCATTTCCGATCCGAGATTGGATGTCATGACAATCACCGTATTCTTGAAATCGACCGTGCGGCCTTGGCCATCTGTCATGCGGCCATCATCTAATACCTGTAACAGCACATTGAAAACATCAGGATGTGCTTTTTCCACTTCATCCAGGAGGATGACGGAATAGGGTTTTCTGCGCACAATTTCTGTGAGGTATCCACCTTCTTCATAGCCTACATAGCCGGGTGGTGCACCAATCAAACGGGCTACCGAGTGTTTCTCCATAAACTCAGACATATCAATGCGTATTAAGTGATCTTCTGAATCAAATAAAAAATTTGCCAAAGTTTTACATAATTCGGTCTTACCAACACCTGTTGGACCCAAAAACAGAAATGAACCATAAGGTCGGTTTGGGTCGGCCAAACCTGAGCGGGAACGGCGAATGGCATCGGATACAAGGCGTACCGCTTCATCCTGGCCAATTACGCGTTCATGTAATTTTTGTTCCATTAATAATAGTTTGTCGCGTTCGCCCTGCATCATTTTAGACACAGGAATGCCCGTGGCGCGTGATACTACTTCCGCAATTTCTTCTGCGCCGACTTGGGTGCGTAGCAGTTTTGGTTGCTTGGTTTCTGTTTCTTGTTCGGCGTTTTGACCCTGGTCGCTGAGCTGTGACTGGAGCTGAGCCTCTAATTCTGGAATACGACCATATTGTAATTCAGAGACTTTTTGCCAATCGCCTTTACGCGTCGCAGCGTCTATTTCCAGTTTGACTTTTTCCATTTCCTCTTTAACATGCTGACTACCATGTACTTGGGATTTTTCTGTTTTCCAGACTTCATCTAGATCAGCATATTCACGTTCTTTTTGTTTGATTTCTTCTTCGAGTAACTGTAAGCGCTTTAGCGAAGCGTCATCTTTTTCCCGTTTGATCGCTTCACGTTCAATCTTGAGTTGTATCAGGCGCCGGTCTAGTTTATCCAATGCTTCCGGTTTGGAATCTATTTCCATACGTATGCGGGCGGCCGCTTCATCTATCAGATCAATAGCCTTATCGGGTAAAAAACGATCGGTAATGTAGCGATTGGATAATTCAGCGGCTGCAACGATAGCCGGGTCTGTAATGTCAACACCGTGATGCACCTCATATTTTTCCTGCAAGCCACGTAAAATGGCAATGGTTGCTTCAACAGTCGGCTCATTAATGAGCACCTTTTGGAAACGCCGTTCCAGCGCCGCATCCTTCTCAATAAATTTGCGGTATTCATCTAATGTGGTTGCGCCGACACAGTGTAATTCTCCGCGTGCCAATGCGGGTTTTAGCATGTTTCCGGCGTCCATTGCACCTTCAGCCTTGCCGGCACCAACCATGGTATGCAGCTCATCAATGAACAAGATAGTGTTACCTTCATCCTGCGAAAGTTCTTTCAGTACTGATTTGAGACGTTCTTCAAATTCTCCTCTAAATTTTGCACCGGCCAAAAGCGCCGCCATATCCAGTGATAATAAGCGTCGGTCTTTTAAGTTTTCAGGGACTTCGCCATTGATAATGCGCTGTGCCAAGCCTTCCACAATGGCAGTTTTACCCACACCGGGTTCGCCAATGAGCACGGGGTTATTTTTGGTGCGTCGTTGTAAAACCTGAATAGCACGGCGAATTTCATCATCGCGCCCGATGACAGGATCAAGCTTGCCGAGGCGAGCGCGTTCGGTTAAATCAAGCGTGTATTTTTTTAATGCTTCACGGCTGCTCTCAGCCTCAGCACTGGTAACTTGCTCACCACCGCGTACGGTATTGATAGCTTGTTCCAATGCCGCATAACTAGCACCATGTTGTTTCAGTAGGGTGCCAACCTCACCTTTGTCTCTAATAACCGCGAGTAAAAACATTTCCGACGCTATGAACTGATCACCACGTTTTTGTGCTTCCTTATCAGCCAGATTAAACAAATTTCCCAGCGTTCGGGAAACATTAATTTCGCCAACTGAATCCTCAATTTTAGGTAAATTTTGCAGACTTTTATTCAGCGCATTCTGGAGAGGCGCAACATTTGTGCCAGATCGTTGCAATAATGAAACCGTACCACCATCGGCTTGCTGTAATAATGCAAGCAGTATATGTTGCGGTTCAATCGTCGCATGGTCATGACCGACGGCAATACTTTGCGCATCTGCAAATGCTTGTTGAAATTTAGTGGTTAACTTGTCAAAACGCATTAAACGCTCCAGTTGTAAATGATTGATATCTACGTGGGGGAAGCGTTTGGAATTTCAAGTGTGGAATACTCTAGAGCACTTCTAAAAATCCAGATTTCATCCCAACTGCTGTGTTGCGGAGAAATTTCCTGCTTACATATCAATCATATGCTGCGCAGCAAAATTTTTCCTATGCCTTGCATTTGGGCGAACTCTGAATTTTTAGAAGCGCCCTATAGGGTTCGTAATCGTCTCTTTCCATAATAATTTTGGCTTGGTTATTTACTAATGCCAGAATTAATCAGCGTTTTGCTTACAAACAATCCGCTATAATTACTTTTTACCTGGTTTTTCTGGAGTTGTTTTGTTTAGGATATTTGGTGTTTTAGCTGGCTTCTATTTGTTTGGTTTCTTAGGTGCCTTATTGGGATATTTTTTAGGCAGTGTAGTAGATCGCTTTAGAGCTTTTGGCTCTGTAGGCATGAATCCTTTTAGTGCGCCACGTCGTCAATCAATATTCCTGGAAACAGTATTTATTTCAATGGGCAAGCTGGCTAAGGTTGATGGCCATATTACTGAACATGAGATTACACATGTTGAACAGTTTATGCTGAAACTGGGTATGTCTTCTGAACATCGGCTTAAAGCAATCGCATTGTTTAAGCGTGGCGCATCGCAAAAATTTGATTTAAATCCAAAACTGAATGAATTTATTGCTATTTGTGGGTATTCAAGTAGTTTAAAACAAATGCTATTGGTTTATCTGATTATCATGGGGATATCAGATGGACAATTAAATACCGCTGAGGTCAATTTATTAAGAGATATTGGCCAGCGCCTAGGCTATGGCGAAGCAGCGTTTGAACAATTGTTGGACATGGTGTTAAATCAAACGCATTTTGCTGACGGTCAGACAACAATGTCAGCAAATGCTGTGGAAGATGCATATAAAGCCTTAGGCGTTACTCAGGATAGTTCAGACAAAGAAATAAAGAAAGCTTATCGAAAGCTAATGAGTCAATATCATCCGGATAAACTGATGGGGCAAGGCGTGCCTGAAGAGATGATTTCAGTGGCAACTGAGCAGGCCAAAGAGGTTCAGATTGCCTATGATTTGATTAAAAAACACCGGGAACAAAACCAAGCCACCCCATAACATCGCTATTCTTATTATTTTATCTGTATTGTTCATATGAAGCCGCTGTTGTTTACCTTCCGTCGATGCCCGTTTGCCATTCGCGCCCGTCTGGCTTTAATAGTGAGTGGTGTTGAAGTGAACATGCATGAAGTCAGTTTGCGTGACAAGCCGCAAGCTTTATTAGCATGTTCACCAAAAGGAACCGTCCCAGTCATCCAGTTTTCTGATGGCCGTATTATTGAAGAAAGCCTCGATATTATGCAATGGGCGCTATCCGTTAATGATCCAGAACAATGGCTGGATGCGCCAAATGGTGCATCGGCTGAGGCCTTGTCACTCATTAGTCAAAATGATGGACCATTTAAACAAGCGCTTGATCTTTACAAGTATTCAGTGCGATTTCCTGAACATCCTGAAAGTTATTACCGCGCACAGGCTGAAGTATTTTTGTTGGCATTAGACACAAGGTTGCGTAAAAATACTTATCTAATGGGTGATCGTATAACATTACCCGATATGGCAATATTCCCGTTTATTCGACAATTTTCCAATGTCAATCAAGAATGGTTATATGCATCAAAATATCAGCATTTAAACCAATGGCTCGATAAGTTATTGGGCTCAAGTATTTTTCACGCTGTGATGCTAAAGCATCCATCTTCTTAAATTTATCCGGGTTAATCTTGAGGGCACCTCTAAAAATTCAGATTTCATCCCAACTGCTGTGTTGCGAAAAAAATTTCATACTTACATATAAACCATATGCTGCGCTGCAAAATTTTTTTCACGTCTTGCATTTGGGCGAACTCTGAACTTTTAGAAATGCCCTTGATTATTCAATGAAAAGATTTTCTCCTGAAGTAGTCTCAAAGCGTCTTGCTCATCTTCCCGTTCCGTCTTATATCGATGATTTGCCGGTCATTGCGAGACGTGAAGAAATTAAATGTGCCATAAACGATAATCAAGTTGTCATTGTGTGTGGAGAAACCGGTTCCGGCAAGACCACGCAACTACCAAAAATCTGTCTGGAGCTTCAGCGTGGTGTGAATGGTTTGATTGGCCATACACAACCACGCAGAATAGCTGCACGTACGGTAGCAAACCGCATTGCGAGTGAATTAAATACACCATTGGGGCATAGCGTCGGTTACAAAGTACGCTTCTCTGACCAAATCAGTGCCGACACGTATATTAAGCTCATGACGGATGGGATTTTGCTGGCTGAAACCCAGGGTGATCCGTTGTTGCAAGGTTATGACACGTTGATCATCGATGAAGCACATGAGCGCAGCCTGAATATTGATTTTTTATTGGGTTATATCAGCCAGATATTACCGCAGCGTCCAGACCTAAAGCTGATTATCACTTCTGCCACCATTGATGCGCAACGCTTCTCCAAACATTTTAATAACGCACCTGTGATTGAGGTGACAGGCCGGATGTACCCGGTTGAAATATGCTATAGGCCCACTGCCACAGAAGATGAAGATAACGATAGTCAACGTACGATTCTCAATGCGGTTGATGAAATAATACAACTTGGCGACGGCGATATACTGATTTTTCTACCGGGTGAACGTGAGATACGGGAGACAGCCGAATCTTTACGCAAGCATCATTTTGATCGTTTGCGGTCCGGCCTGTCGAGTGTGGAAATTTTACCGCTGTTTGCGCGTTTGTCGTTTGCCGACCAGGATCGTGTATTTAAACTGGGCCAAACCCGGCGCATCGTATTGGCTACTAATGTGGCTGAAACATCTTTGACGGTGCCAGGTATTCACTATGTGATTGATGCGGGTCGGGCGCGTATTATGCGCTACAGCTACCGCAATAAGGTGGAACAGTTACAAGTAGAAAAAATTTCACGTGCCTCAGCGAATCAAAGGGCAGGGCGCTGTGGGCGCATAGCCAGTGGTGTATGTTTCCGGCTGTATTCTGAAGAAGATTTTCAGGCACGAGCAGAATTCACTGATCCTGAAATTTTGCGATCTTCACTGGCTGCTGTCATTTTGCGTATGAAGTCATTGAAGATCGGTGACGTTGAGAATTTTCCTTTTTTGGAATCACCTTCACCGCGCATGGTTTCAGATGGTTATCAGTTGCTGGCAGAATTAGGCGCAATTAATGAGAAAAAGAATCTGACGCAGATTGGCTGGCGTCTGGCCAAATTTCCAATTGATCCCCGAGTCGCACGCATGATCTTGGCTGCAAAACATGAAAATTGCCTGCATGAAGTCCTGATTATCGCATCTGCATTAAGTCTGCAAGATCCGCGTGACCGACCATTTGAACAACAAGCCGCTGCAGATCGGGCGCATCAAAAGTTTCAGGATGAACGTTCTGACTTTCTGAGTTATTTGAAATTGTGGGAATTCTTTCAAGAAATACTCAAGCATAAGAAATCGAACCGAAAGTTGGTTGCGCAGTGCCAAGAGAATTTTTTATCTTATCGCCGGTTACGTGAATGGCGCGAAATTCATGGTCAGTTACATGTGTTAATTAAAGAGCTAGGGTTCAAACTTAATCAAATCCCAGCCGGTTATGATGAAATTCATCGTGCATTATTGGCAGGTCTTTTGGGGAATATTGGTTTTAAAACGGAGAAGGATGGCGAATACTTGGGTGCACGAAGCATTAAGTTCTCTATTTTTCCCGGCTCGGTGTTGAAGAAAGGCAAAGCAAAATGGGTTGTTGCATCTGAACTGGTTGAAACTACTAAACTCTTTGGACGTTGCGCCGCCAAAATTGATCCCGCGTGGATAGAAACGATAGCCGGCAACTTATGTAACAAACATTATTCTGACCCGCATTGGGAAAAGAAACGCGCACAAGTAACGGCGTATGAGCGTGTGACATTATATGGACTGACCGTCATGCCAAAACGCCGTGTGCATTACGGCAGTATCAATGCGCAGGAATCACGGGAAATTTTTATTCGTATGGCGCTGGTTGCCGGAGAGTATGTCACCAATGCAAAGTTTTTTGAACATAACAATGCATTGATCAAAGAGATCGAAGCCTTGGAGCATAAAACACGACGCCAGGATATATTGGTCGATGAGCAAGAAATTTTTGCATTTTATGATGCCATTATTCCTGAAAATATTTTTAATGGTACGGGTTTTGAAAAATGGCGCAAACAGGCGGAGCAAGAAAATCTGCAATTGCTTTATCTCAAGCGGGAATACCTGATGCGCCATCAGGCGGATCACGCGACAGAAATACAATTCCCTGAAACCATGCAGACGGCAGATGGCAGTGCGTTGTCACTAACTTATCGTTTCGAGCCGGGTCATATGTTGGATGGCGTCACCGTCAGCGTCCCATTGCCATTGCTTAATCGACTGGATGCAAAGCAATTTGATGTTTTGGTTCCAGGTTTGATTCGTGAGAAAGTAACTTGGTACCTAAAAGCACTTCCCAAACAAATACGCCGTATCTTAGTGCCATTGCCAGAATCTGTAACTCAGTTCTTGCAAACTGAATCTGCAACAGGTCAAGTAGTTTCTTTGCACGATGCATTGGCCAAATTTATTTTACGCAAAACGTCAATTTCCATTCCGGCAGACACCTGGGCGGATAAGGGAATTCCCGCCCATTTGCTTATGAATATCAGGGTCATTGATGATGAAGGCCATGAACTGGCATCAAGTCGTAATCTTGAGGCATTGCAAATGGAGCTGGGGAGGGCAGCACAATTGACTTTTGCAAACACAGATTGCGTAGAAGAGAAATTGGATATCGAACGGGACAATATCAGAAGTTGGGATTTTGGTGATTTGCCGGATGAAATCACATTTACGCGTAATCGCCAGAAGCTTACAGGCTACCCCGCGCTTGTTGATCAGCAAGAAAGTGTCTCTATCCGTTTATTTGATACCGCCGAAGCGTCACAGATTGCCATGCGTGAAGGTTTAAGGCGCTTATTGTGTTTTGAACTGAAAGACAGAATGAAGCAACTGGACAAGAACCTGCCCGGATTAAAGCAAGCGGCCTTGCAACTGGCTTCACTGATGAATCCCGGTGATCTCAAACAAGATATGCTGCATGCCATTACTGTTCGCGCATTTATAAGTGAAGCAAGCCTGCCAAGAAATGAAGCGGCATTTTCCGCCCATAAACAGCAATCCCGTATACGCTTATCAATTGCAATTGAAGAAGTTTCCAGTTTAATACAGGCCATTGGCAATGAATATCAGAACCTGACTAAAGCATTATCCAATGTGGCGAATAGTACGATAAAAATCGCATTAACAAACCAACTAAGCCATCTGGTTTATAGCGGTTTTCTGGGTCATACGGAATGGGTCTATTTACAACACATACCACGCTATTTAAAAGGTATGGCTATGCGCATGACGAAGTTCTCGGCTAACCCTGAACGAGTTCAGCGCCATACTGAAGAAATTGCCATGCTATGGAATAACTATTTGCAACGTATGGAAAAACATCAAAAGATGGGTATTGACGACCCTAAACTAACTGAATTTCGCTGGCAAATTGAGGAATTACGCGTATCACTGTTTGCGCAAGAATTAAAAACACCACGCCCGGTTTCAATTAAACGATTACAGAAATTATGGGAACAGGTGAGAGAGTAGTGCAATTGATTTTCATGATAACAATCAAGGGCACTTCTAAAAATCCAGATTTCATCCCAACTGCTGTGTTACAGAAAAAATTTATTGCTTACATATCAAACGTATGCTGCGCTGTAAGATTTTTTCTGCGCCTTGCATTTGGGCGAACTCTGAATTTTTAGAAGCGCCCTCAATTGTGAACTGAACCGTTACACAAGTAATCAGGCTTATTCGGGAATATCAGACCGAGATACACTTCGGTTTCGTCCCTGTCTCTTTGCATAGTAGAGTGCTTCATCTGCTGTCTTTATCAGTTGGTCTGGTGTATCACCTGCATGCGGAATCATGCTGGCTACACCAGCACTAATGGTGACAACATTAAAATCTTCTATTACAGGTATTTCTTCATGTGGGATCTTCATTTTAGCGACATCGATACAGATTTGTTCAGCGATTTTTGAGGCGGCTATCTCATCCGTATCACTGAGAATAATGGCAAACTCCTCACCACCATAGCGTGCTGACAGGTCGCCTGGCCGACGAGTGTAATTTTTACGCAATAAAATATTCGCGACACGCTTTAGGCAAGAATCTCCTGCAAGATGTCCGTAACAATCGTTATAATTTTTGAAATAATCTATATCGAGCATGATCAAAGAAATAGGGTCGCCACTGCGCAAGCTACGATTCCACTCCGCTTGGAGATGCTCGTCGAAGGCCCGCCGATTGGCAACACCGGTCAAGCCGTCCCTCACCGCTATTTCATTAAGTCTCTGGTTTTTTTCCTCAAGCTCCATATTGGATAATCTAAGTGCTTCTTGAATCTGTTTACGTTCGGAGATATCAAGAAAGCTCACTACGGAACCGACAAGCTTCCCCTCATGCATAACAGGATACGACCAATATTCAACCGGAAAGCTGGTGCCATCCTTGCGCCACAGTTTCTCGCTATCACAATGCACGCTCTTTCCTGTTTGAAATGCAGCATAGATTTGATATTCTGTTTCGGGATGTTGCTTCTCGTCGGAGTGAGGATCATGGGACAACTTATACATATTTTGACCAAGCAGATCTTCTTTTCGCTCATACCCTAGCATTTTCAGGCATGAAGTATTGCAAAATGTGCAAATACCTTCAAGATCTACACCGTAGATCGCTTCGGCCGTGGAAGCCAACAGATTATTTATCTGTTCCTGGCTTGTGTCCAATTGTCTACGACTAACAATAAATACCAACGTTAGAAACACGATCAAAAAAGCAACAATTGCGGAAAAGATGATTAATACACCACGGAAAATTTTTAAAAAACTATAGGCTTCAGAATAATCGACTTCTGTAGCTATGCCGAAGTTAAGGTCTTCATCCCAGAGCCAAACGCCAACAACCGGTACACCACGATAATCATTATATCCTTCCAAGTTATATGTAACGCCACCAGACAAGGCACTCTCTGCCATAAATGTCAAAGATCTTTCTTTTATGCTACCTGCCAAGTTTACATTGGGTTCGCGTAACATGATGTTTAGAATATCTCTTTGTTCAGGAGCAATTAAACCGATTTGCCGCAGGTCGTCAACAAAGCGGCTCTCACTAATAAGATAGGCATTTTCATTAAAAGCATAAGTTTCACCTGTCTCCCCGATCCTTCCGCGATGGAATATTTTCGAGAATGCCTCAGTTGGATTGATGCGGAAGGTCAGAATGGCGATGTTCTTGCCAGATTCGTCTTTTATCGGAGCACCCACAAACATGGTCGGCTCTCCTGCACGTAGTTTACCGCTGACTCCAGGTAAGGGAATATCCGATTGAATCGGCAAACTAAAAATAGCCCCACCGGACCACGCCTTCTCTAAAACACCGTCTTGTCCGGTCAAGAGATTAATATCACCAAGATTTTCATCACGCAGCGATGCGTAATTGATATTGTCGGTACCGATAATAAAAAATCCATAGAAATTTTCATGTGAGAGAAAGGGGGAAATCTCTTGACGCAATGCAGCCTGGATCGGTGATTCCGTCAATGCAACACGATTGGCAGGAAGTTTAAGTATTTCTTTGGTGAATTCTCTTATATTGGGATGCTCCGCCCATCTTGTTACATCTTCCCGAATGTCAACAGACCACTTTTTAATAGCTTCGTGAGATGTCTGCAGGACCGTGTCCAATGATTTCTTGTATTCGTATTTGACCTCAGACTGGATTTTTAAATAGGCCAACCACGTAGTACACACCAAAACAACAAGAACAAAAAAAGATGTGGCATAAACAAGGCGGTTATCTCGAGAAAACATACAAGAGGATTTCGCTATTTTGAAAGCACATTAAACAAGTGTAGCATGCGCTACCTTAGGCGTCTGTCGGATAGGGAAAGAATCAATAAAGCAAATGGGGGCTTGGTGTTAAATTACAAGCAAAATGTATTTGTATTCCCGCTTATGTTCAAGTTACAGCATGATCATACTGTTTATTTCCCGCTTACTTCCCAAGAATTCCTTAAAATCACCAAAGTCCGACAGACTCCTGGATTCATCAGTTGATCATGCCATGGCGCTTCATTAAACAGGTAAGGCCTAAGTCTTTTTCATCATTTCAGGCTCTTGTTCTCTTACAGTTTAATACTAATACACCGACTACTTGGCTGGGATTTGGCTTGCTAGGAGGCTGTCCGAGAATAATAATCGTAGCGAGGGAAAGCCATTTTGAGGCAGATTTTTTGATCATTTGAGGCGCATAGTTATTCTATTTAACGAAAATTATCGGGAAATATGACCAAAATGGCTTTTCCGCATTAGATTATTTTATTCCCGGGCAGCCTCCTAGTGAAACATTCAGGTCAGGAAAGACTAAAAATATTGTCTTGAAAGCCAATATTGACCAACATCTTAAGACAATCTGGATTAAAATTGACGTCCTTTATCAATTCCACTTGGTAACATGCCATCAGAAAACTTGATCGAGATTAGCGATCTGAATTTTTCCTATAATACGCATTCCATTCTGAAAGGCATCAATATGACCATGCCGCGCGGCAAGGTGATTGCTATTATGGGCGGTAGCGGGTCGGGTAAAACAACTTTGCTGAGATTGATCAGCGGCGCAATAAACCCGTCATCAGGCTATGTTAAAGTTGCGGGTCAGGTTGTGCATGAACTTGATCGTGATGCACTTTTCAAAATGCGTCGCAAGATGGGCATGTTATTTCAGTTTGGCGCTTTATTCACAGATTTATCTGTGTTTGATAATGTAGCATTCCAAATGCGCGAACATACTGATTTACCGGAGTCCATGATTCGTGATTTGGTGTTGCTAAAATTGCATGCGGTTGGTTTGCGCGGTGCGCATAATTTAATGCCGAATGAATTATCTGGCGGTATGGCACGACGTGTCGCATTGGCACGTTCAATCGCACTGGACCCGATGCTCATTATGTATGACGAACCTTTCACTGGTCTTGATCCAATCTCTCTGAGTGTCATTGGCAGTCTGATTCGCCGCCTCACCGATGCGCTCGGCATGACATCCATTGTGGTGACACATGATGTGCAGGAATCGTTAAAAATTGTGGATTATGTTTATTTCATTGCAGATGGTGTGATTGCAGCGCAAGGTACGCCACAAGAAGTCAGTGCGTCAGTTGCGCCTTTTGTGCATCAGTTTGTACATGGCAAAGAAGATGGCCCCGTACCATTCCATTATCCTGCCCAGGCGTATATAAAAGACCTTAATCTGGAGGGCGATTTTGCGTAGAAGCATTGTAGCCAACATACAAGATATTGGTCATCGTGTTATAGAGAGTGTTTGGCGACTTGGACATGCCAGTCGCTTTTTTATATTGGTGCTATTAAAATCAGGCACCTGTTTGCGTCGCTTTGGTCTGGTTATGCGTGAGCTGTATTATACGGGTGTGCTATCACTGATTATTATTGTGGTATCAGGGCTCTTTGTTGGCATGGTTTTGGGTCTGCAAGGCTATGAAACATTGCAAAAATATGGGTCGGAGTCGGCAGTAGGCACCTTGGTGGCGTTATCATTAGTGCGCGAACTTGGGCCGGTTGTTGCAGCATTGTTATTTGCCAGTCGTGCCGGTTCTGCGATTACCGCAGAAATTGGTTTGATGAAGGCCACCGAGCAATTAGCGGCAATGGGTATGATGGCCGTTGATCCAATCGCACGTGTTGTGGCGCCGCGTTTTTGGGCTGGCGTGATTTCCATGCCGTTATTGGCAGCCATGTTTTCTGTAATGGGCGTATTTGGCGGTTATTTGGTAGCCGTTGTTTTTATTGGTGTTGATGCAGGATCATTCTGGTCACAAATGCAAAGCAATGTTGATTTTAGATTTGATATTATGAACGGTTTTATTAAAAGTTGTTTTTTTGGTGTGGCTGTGACTGCTATTGCTGTTTATGAGGGTTATGATGCACCACCCACTGCGGAAGGTGTTTCTGGCGCAACGACTCGTACAGTGGTGACTTCAGCGTTGGTAATTTTAGGGCTTGATTTTATTTTGACCGCTTTTATGTTTAGAGGGGTAGGTTAATGCAGCGGACAACAATGGATTTGTGGGTAGGACTTTTTGTTCTGACAGGAATTATAGCGTTAATGATTTTAAGCCTCAAAGTAGGTAATTTAAGCACCTACGGTACAGCGCAAAGTTATGTCATAACGGGAAATTTTGAGAATATTGGTGGTTTAAAGGTGCGTGCACCTGTAAAGGCTTCTGGTGTAGTCGTTGGGCGTGTGTCTGACATACAATTTAGTATGCAGACATACGATGCCATTGTTTCCCTGAACATGGATAGCAGCTACCAATTTCCAAAAGACACATTTGCTAGTATCTTAACCTCCGGTTTATTGGGAGAACAATATATCGGCCTGGCAGCAGGTGGTGATGAGCAAATGCTAAAGGAAGGGGATGCGATAATGAAAACAAATTCTGCCGTGGTTCTGGAAGAAATGATCGGGCGTTTTTTGTTTGATAAGGCTGCCGATGATGATGCTTTCTGATGATGCGGGTATCTGTCAATTTTAATTTTTGTTATTATGTGCTTACGGGAACACCGATTAATTTATGAAGAAAGATGAGGAAACGATGAAAAGATTTTTTGGAGTAATTCTGTTATTGGCTTCTTTTTTATTAGTGTTCCCAGCGTGGTCGATGGAAAACGCGCCTGACAGACTTGTTGAAAAGACAGTGCGAGAAGTGCTGGAAATTATTGAAACAGATGAGTTTGTTAAAGGCGGAGACAGGGAAAGAATTTTTGATCTGGTTGAGAGTAAAATACTGCCGCATTTTAATTTTACACGCATGACGCAACTTGCAATGGGGCGTCACTGGTCACAAGCGAATGCCGACCAGCAAAATGAAATCGTTAACGAATTCCGTACTTTATTGGTGCGAACATACTCCAATGCTTTATCAACTTATCGTGATGAAACGGTACAAGTTAACCCACTTTCAGAATTGGGGGATCGTGTTGATGCCACAGTCCGGACAATGGTGATACAAGGCAGTGGAAGACAGCCTGTGCCGATTGACTATAGTATGGAAAAAAAACCTGAAGGCTGGAAGGTTTATGACGTAACTGTGGCGGGCGTTAGCCTTGTCACAAACTACCGTGGGTCATTTAACAGCCAAATTCGCAGAGGTGGCGTTGAGGGATTGATTAAAACGTTAGCGGATAAGAATAAATCGCTTGAAGGCAATTAGTCTGACCATAAACATGTTTTTTAGGAAACTTTAATGCTGCACCGGGATGGCAATAAGCTTGTCGTACAAGGGCCTGTTACTATTGACAATGTTGTGGAAATAACACAACGAGGTGCCGCTTTGCTTGATGAGAACAATTTGATTGTTGACCTGAAGAATGTGACGGAAGTTGATTCTGCGATTGTCAGCATGCTGCTTGAATGGTTGCGTAACGCACGCAATAAAAATCACCAATTACAATTTGTTCATGTGCCACAAAATCTCATTAGTTTGATTCAATTATATGGCGTTGCAGAATTAATTCCGCTTTCTGTCGATAATCAGCAATTAAATTGATTATCGATTATCCTGTCGTTCTTGATGATTGTTTCATCACTTTTTATTTGTTTGTTTGATGCTGCCTGCAATTGATGTAACGCGTGTGTGTAAACACTTTGGCACAGTGTGTGCACTGGCTGATATTGATCTTAAAATTCAAGCTGGTGAATTTTTTGCCTTGCTGGGGCCTAATGGCGCGGGCAAAACAACGTTAATCAATATTATTGCGGGATTGGCGCTGGCTGATAAAGGTTCTGTCTCTGTCATGGGACATGATGTTATCAGTCAATACACACAAACGCGTCAAAGCTTAGGCGTGGTGCCGCAGGAATTAGTTTTTGATCCTTTCTTCACGGTGCGTGAAACACTGGTGATCCAGTCCGGTTACTACGGCATAAAAAATAATAACGCTTGGATTGACGAAATTATTCACCGTTTAGCATTGGATGATAAAGCCGACCAAAATATGAGAACGCTGTCAGGCGGTATGAAACGGCGTGTTTTAGTGGCGCAAGCATTGGTGCATAAACCGCCTGTGATTATTTTGGACGAACCAACTGCTGGCGTGGATGTGGAATTACGTCAATCACTTTGGCATTTTATCCAACAATTAAATAAGGAAGGCCACACCATCGTTCTGACCACGCATTATCTACAAGAAGCTGAAGCATTATGTAACCGCGTGGCAATATTAAAACAAGGCAGAATGGTTGCTTTGGACAGCATGCAAAATCTTATCGGCTGCGTTACTGCTGGCAATACCATTCGTTTGAAACTATCGTCTGAACAATTGCCAATTGCATTACAGTCTTTACAAATATGTTATAACAATGGTGTGCATGATCTGAAAATTGACAACTATAATCATATAGCATCTATTTTGACGGCATTGCGTGATGCGGATATCCAAGTTTTGGAAATGCAATTATTGCAGCCGGATTTAGAAGATGTGTTTGTGGAAATAATGCACGAAAATGAAAAAGAGCGGATATGATTGGTTTTTTAACCCTGCTTTATAAGGAATTTTTACGTTTCTGGAAGGTTGGTGTCCAAACTGTTTTAGCGCCTATTGTTTCAACTTTGCTTTATTTGTTGGTGTTTTACCATGTCATGGAAGCACATGTTGAGGTCTATCCTGATGTGGCGTATACAATATTTCTGGTTCCTGGCTTAGTGATGATGGCTGTGATACAAAATGCTTTTGCCAATGCATCATCAAGCATGATTCAGTCAAAAGTTAGCGGTAATATTGTGTTTGTTTTATTGTCACCATTATCTTATCGGGAAATCTTTTTCGCTTACATTTTAGCGTCAATAGCACGTGGTTTAATGGTTGGTGCAGGCGTGTATATTATCGCATTGATGTTTTTTGATATTCCATTACGATTGCCACTATGGGCGCTGTTATTTGTCGTGATGGGCAGTGGATTATTGGGCGCGCTTGGCGTCATAGCAGGTATCTGGGCAGAAAAATTTGATCAACTGGCGGCATTCCAGAATTTTATAATCATGCCATTGACATTTTTATCGGGTGTTTTCTATTCAATTCACTCTTTACCGTCTGTATGGCAGACTATGTCACACCTTAATCCATTTTTTTATATGATTGATGGGTTTCGTTATGGTTTCTTTGGCGTATCAGATATCTCGCCTTATGTAAGTTTTACAATTGTGGCCGCATTTTTTATAGCAGTATCAATGCTGGCGATTCGAATATTAAAATCAGGATACAAACTACGCTATTAAGTATTTATTTGTGGCGAATAATTACCCGCGACAATTAAATAAATTTGCAGTAGTTTGTACATGCAGGAGGTTAAATTGATTACAGCAGAAAATATTAAACAATATATTGAAACATCTCTACCATGTGATCAGGTTCAAGTTGAGGGCGATGACGGTCATCATTTTCATGCCGTTATTGTGAGCGCTGAGTTTCGAGACAAAAGCATGATTCAACAGCACCAGCTTGTTTATAAAGCGCTGGGAGATAGGATGAAACAAGAAATACATGCGTTATCAATGAAAACATATACACCGGAACAGTGGTCAGAACAAACGCAACATTAAACCTGGGTTTTGTACGCGGTTGGATTATTTGACTTGTGTAACGTGCTTATCCTGAACTGCTAGTGAAAAGTTCATTTGCTGTTTGTAAAGTAGCGGTGAGTTCTCCTGTCAGGCATTATGTTAAACGTTAGGGTAGAGAGCAGATCAAGGTTGAACCAGCGAGGTTGAGCTTGCATAAAAAAACGCCCCGTTAGTTTTTCTGGGGGCGTTTTATTGTAAGCGTTGCTATTTATTAATGGCCAGATTCCCGCATATGTATAATCGCTTCTTGCGTATGCTTTGCGGCTACATCGGCATGATCTGCTTCAGCGTGTGTTATTGCTTCTTCTAGGTGTTTGATAGCTTCATCCATATGTTTATGCGCTTCTGCATGTTCATTTCTTGCTTCTTTAGCATGTGCCAAGCTTTTCTTCGCATGCTTGAGTAATACCTTGGCATGACCATCTTCTCCATGTGCATGAGCTTTACCTGCATGTTCCATAGCTTCTGAAGTATGTGCTGCATCGCCTGCATAAAGCTGCGCGCTGAAGAAAAGCGCTAAAATTCCAAATGTAAAAGCGGTTAAAATAGGTTTCATATTATCACTCCTTGCTTTGTGTGTTGATTCGTTATGTCAATACAATGTCTTAGAAAAACAAAACTCACCCTGCCTAAAATCAACTGCTGTTTAAACAGCGCTTAACTTAGTTATATCACAAATTTGAAGAAAATTCTGCCTTTCTTCGGACCCGTAAAATAATTTTTCACGGTCTTATTTCTTGTCACTCAAAGCTTCAATAAACTACAATATTTTTTTATAAATTCATTTTTGTTATTAGATACATAGGCAGCAAGAAAGAGGGTTATAAGAAACTAATATAGACGATAGTCTTTTACTGTTCAATTGGACAGGTTTGTTGTCGTTAATAAGATAACTGGCGTAACACCGCTGAATTCAGCAATCTATATACTTTTATCATATTTTTCAAACCATTAAAATGGTTGAATATTCCAATTAATCTCCTTGATTCTTATCAGACTTACAGAACAGGGGGATACAAAACATTTAAGGTTTTGAAAAAAAAGCTATATGAATAATACACTCGCTCTACTTGATAATAACGTACTCAAGCTTGCTATCGAACAAAGTAGAGAAGGCATGGCCATATATGATAACCAAGGGGCATGCATATATATGAACCCAGCCATGGCAGCAATGTATGGGTACGAGGTAGATGAAGTCATTGGCCAGTCTTGGCATTTGTTCTATGATCCCCAAAATATACAAAAAATAGAGGAAGGCTGCCTACCTGCCTTAACGGATAAAGGTTATTCGCGCAGTGAATTACAAGGCAGAAAGAAAAATAGTACGACGTTTGACGTCGAAGTCACCTTAACACTGCTGCAGGATGAGGAAGAAAATCCTGTAGGAATGGTATGCCGTAGCCAGGATCTCACGCACAGTAAACGCACCCAATTAGAACTCACAATACAGAAACAACAGTATCAATTAGTATTCGACCATTCGCCGATACTCATAGCGAATATAGGGCTGGATTATTGTTACAACATGGCGAACAAACAATATTGTGAATGGGCTGGCAAATTGCCTGAAGAAATAATTGGTTCGCATGTTAAGAACATTCTGGGCGATATCGGATTTGAATTGGCCAAGCCCAGAATAGATCAGGTGCTATCGGGCCAGCATGTCAGTTTTGAGGCTAAAGTACTACATTCGTCAGGTGTGGATAAATGGGTCAATGTTTCTTATGTTCCCGAAAGAGGGCCAGATGGCAGGGTGAAAGGATTTTATGGTTTTATTGTTGATATTGATGAACGCAGGAGAAAAGAATTTATAAATCATTCCCTTATGATGGCAATTGAAAAGGGGACTGAAGGCTTTTCTTTGTATGAGCAAGATGGGAATTTTATCTATGTCAATTCCGCACAAGCCGACATGTATGGTTACCAACCTGATGAGTTGCTGGGTGGTAGTTGGAAGCAACTATATGATGCAGCGCAAATAGAGGAAATTGAATCCTTGTATTTGTCTCAGCTGTTACGTGACGGTCAATCTCGTGGTGAACTAAAAGGTTTACGAAAAAATGGAGAGCTTTTTGATGTCGAGGCTTCATTTACCCAACTAAAAGATGAGTTTGGGAATCATGTCGGCATGTTTTGTTCTTGTAGGGATATTAGCGAACACAAACGCTCACGTGCAGAAGTTGATTTTCTTGCCTATCACGATCACCTTACAGGTTTACCCAACCGCCTGCAGTTTAAAAAAAGTTTAGAGCAAGCGCTTATCCGCGCACAGCAGCAAGGTGACATGCTGGCTGTATTGTTTATTGATCTCGATCATTTTAAATATGTGAATGACACGCTGGGGCATTCTGTTGGTGATCAGTTATTGCGCAAAGTAGCCGATAAAATCCAGTCTGTTTTTCGCACAGAAGACACCGTTGTGGCGCGCTTAAGTGGTGACGAGTTTACCGTATTATTATGTGATTTAGCCCACCAGCGCTCAGTCGACAACATTGTAGACAAACTAATGCAAGTTTTTCGTGCCCCAATTTATGTTGGAGACTATAAATTTTTTCAAGGAATCAGTGTGGGTATCAGCATGTACCCGCAGGATGGGCAAGATGTCGAAGCATTAATGAAAAATGCAGACGCAGCAATGTACCGCGCCAAAGAAGAAGGGCGGCAGGATTATCGTTACTATATGCCGAGTTTAACTGATTCAGCCTATGAAAGTATGCTCTTCAGGTCGCAGTTACAAAATGCCCTAGATAAAAATGAATTTGAATTGCATTATCAGCCAGTAATCTCTTTAGAGGAAAACCGCATCATCGGATTTGAAGCGTTAATTCGTTGGCGCCATCCTGAACTGGGTTTGATTTATCCCGACAAATTTATCCGCTATGCAGAGGAATCAAACTTTATTGTACTCATTGGTTATTGGGTCATAGAACAGGCATGTCAACAAATTAAAGCATGGCGGCAGATGGGGCTTTCTATTGAGCGAATTGCGCTAAATGTATCCGGTGTGCAGCTACAGCAAACAACATTTGCGAATAAGGTTGCAGAAATTTTGAGCGACACCAATACGCCAGCCAACCTATTTGAATTTGAGATTACAGAAACTTTTCTTATGAAAGGATTAAAGCAACCCGTTGCACAACTTGAAGCGCTCCGAGCGCTCAGTATCAGTCTGGCAATTGATGACTTTGGTGTTGGCTATTCTTCGCTAAGCCAATTAAAACAACTGTCTACGCAATGTTTAAAGATTGATCGTTCATTTGTGAATGATATTGTTACCGACCCTGATGCCTGCGCTATTGTTGAGGCGATTATCGCTATGGGGAAAACGCTGAAGTTGGATATAACCGCAGAAGGCGTGGAAGAGTTTGCGCAGCATACGTTACTATGCAAGCTTGGATGTAAAAACACACAAGGTTATTTTTATGCCAAACCTTGCCCACCGCAAGATATTCCCTCATTGTATGAAGCGTTAAATGAAAGATTAAAAGCGCTTTAACCAGAACATGGTTTAGGCAAATTATTGAGTTGACTTAAGGGCACTTCTAAAAATTCAGAGTTCGCCCAAATGCAAGGCGCAGAAAGAATTTTGCAGCGCAGCATATGTTTTATATGACAGCAATAAATTTTTTCTGTAACACAGCAGTTGGGATGAAATCTGGATTTTTAGAAGTGCCCTTAAAATGAATAACACACCTTTACCTTTATATCCCAGAG
>JAJFJK010000154.1 GCA_021774075.1 Nitrosomonas sp.
GAGCGAGGTTTTCTACGGAGTGTCTGAAGGTGGAAACCGGGAAATAAAAGTGTTGAATTTTTCATGGCTAATTGTGCCATTTTTAGTACTTTTTCTCAGTATTATTTCCATGCTAGATAACCTTAACTTAGTGCCATTCGGCTACGACCCCTTTTCTGGGTTCTTTTCTGGGTTACCCTATGAGAGTTAACTTGGCAATACCTCCCTGATAACCCTTGTTTGTGAGTTTTCTCATATCGTTTCTGCTCAACTTGTTGGTAGACTATTTGAAAGAGCTATATTAGGAAATTTGTTTTTGACGAAGAGGGGTTTCAAAAGATTGTTGAAAACCGCGATTCAGAGAAGTCAAAAAAGAGGCTTTTTTAATTTTTGCAACAGAACCATTTTAAGTACATTGCAATTTGATTAAAAAGGGCGTTTATTTTTCCTATCCCCTAAATTTCAATACTCAGAAGGAGGCTTATCATGGCGGCGAAAAAGAAAGTAGTCGATGCTAAAAGCACTGGCATTCAGAAGGAAAGATCTCAGTTCGGTGCATTACTTGCGATCAATCCAAACTATTTTGGCAATGCACCTGGATCAAAACTCAAGGCAGTATCCAAAATCACTCAAAACACAACTTACGAGGAGATTGGTTGTGTTGGATTTCAACCTCAATTCAATCGACTCGAGGCGGTGGTTTACGTCAATCGACCAACCGGTTACGGCGGCGATATTTGTTCAAACGGGACCAGGGAGTACGTCAGGTTTTATCTGTCCTACGACGACGGTTCAACATGGGAAGACCAGGGCATATCCGCCTTTACGGCTTATAATATCCCGGGGGTCGGCAGTACAAAAGTCCGCCGCTTGGAGTACGATGTATCGCTGGATGTTAAACCAAAGCGGAAATTCTGTTTTCAGGACAATCTGATTCTTTGTCGGGCCATCCTGTCGTGGAATGTACTTCCTCCAGCCAACACTCCGGGCTACAAGCCAGTTTGGGGCGAGGTGCACAATACCGATATTCAGATTGATCCAAGAAAATTCTTCCTTGTTGCAGATCTGCTGGCCGATGTTGCATTGAATAAGGAGTTAAGCTCGGTTATTGATACCGGAGCTGAGATTGCAACCAAGGTTCCTAAGAAATTAAGCGCCCTGCAATTGGCGAAAACCTACAAAAAAGAAGTCGAACCGGGGCGATTTGCGTTTAAGGAAATCAAACAGGCTCTGGAAAGCAAAGGCCAGCTCAATGGCGGGGATCTGCAATCTTCGGATCAGGCTCTGTCGATCAGTGCAGCAAGTACCTTGGTTCCCGGATCGCTGTTGGATCTAGGAATTAAATTCGAGGACCTGCAGGGGATTTTATTTCCCACTGATGGCAACACCAGCTTCGAGGAACTGGAATGCATTGGCTACAATCCCAATCTCGATACCCTGGTCGGAACAATCCGGGTCAAAAAGTCTGCCGGATATTCGGGTGGACCCTGTCAGGGCGGGAGTACTGAATACGTCACCTTTTGGGCGGACCTGAATAATAATGGGATTTTTGAAACCTGTCTCGGCACGACCTCGGTAGAGGTGCACGATTATAAGAACGTGCCTAAACGCGGGCTGGAATATTCTGTGTTTCTTCCGGCTGGTTTGAGAAAATATCGCAAACCCTGTAATAAAGGTCCGGTTCTCATTCCGATTCGCGCAACACTGTCGTGGCAAGTACCACCTCCGTGCTTCAACCCTAATTACATTCCAACCTGGGGAAATCGGGAGCAGACGATTGTGCATGTCAAACCCGGTCGAGAGGAACAGGGTACCGGTCATGCCCCGATTATCCAGACAGTGGGAAGCATGGACACGGATGACATTAGCCCAATTACCGGTTTGGCTGATGGGCCGGCCGCGCTTGCCGGGTTTGTCGCAGACGATTCACCGTTTGCCGGCGTCGTAATCCTGACAGGTCACATTGCAAACACTCCTGACTTGAGCAGTGGTGCAACCGCGTTGAAGTATCGGGTAGAGGTCAGCCCAGATAATTTTGCAACGTTCGAAACCGTCGGCAATTCCTTTAATCTCGGCAGAGATCAATTACTGAACGGTGTCTGGAGCAATTTACCCGGCGTTAATCAAGCGGTGGATGGTGACGGCTTCTACACCTACTACGAGGACTTGATTGGCGGTTCGGGCAATGCCCAGCATTTCCCGGTTGGCAATGTTCTGGGACGTTGGGATACGGGCAGTCGTGAAGGTGACTGGCATATACGCATCCGCGTTAAAGACCCGGCCAATCCGCCAACGGAATGGATCAGCACCGCAGTCAAGGTTCGTCTGGACAATTCGCACCCAAATGCAATGATCGACATTACGTCCGGCGGCGGTGCCTGTGCTGATTTCCTGATCGGGGATACGATTACCGGCACGTATGAAGCTACCGATTTGCACTTTGGCAGCTTCAGTTTGAGCGTTGCCCCTGCACTCGGCGGTAGCTTTACCAACCCTGCCCCAACTCCGCCACACGGCACGATGCCGCTTGTTCGGACCAGAGTCAGCACCGGTAACGGTGGAGAACTTGGTAATTGGTCGCTCGATACCACCGGCATGCCACGCTGTGGTTATACGATTTGGATACATGCCTATGATCGAGCAATTATAAGTTCTGGCAGCATCGGGCATCATAGCTCCGATGTCGTCGGTCTTTGCTTGCGCGAGTCCTGATACTTTTTTAGGACTGTAAAGAAGGCCTCCGGTTTTTCGGAACCGGAGGCCTTCAATATCTAATTAGGTAAGGAGTCACAAAGGTAAATTTAACATGCAAGCGCACCACACTGGATGGTACATTCAACTTATCTGATTCATCCAAAATCACAAAGCCTGATTCAAGTACCACAAAATGTTTGCCGCACAATTTCGTCAGGTTGTGGTGGGGTTGCGTACTCATACAGATAGGTGTCACATACAGATAGTTGTCAAGTCCAACATTCCAACATCTTCCCGATAAGCATAAAAATATAAAGGACACCCATATATTTGACTGATGCTGACGACAATAAGCGACTTGTGATAATCCACTTGTCTGCCAGGCTTCTATATGTTTCTGCTGATGTGTGGGTAATGACATTGGCTATCCTCATGTAAAATGTTTGAGGATATTGGAGTTTAGTGAAAATTTTTAGATGGTTGGGTTGAACGCATACGAACTAGTTAACAATATTGAGAAGTTGATCGAGGTTGACACGGTCAACGAAGCTAAACAAATATGTTTACATGCTATTGGCGCGCGCGTGATTTTAGCAAACGACATTATAATTTAGCCCTCCCCTGCGAGTACTCCCAGTCTCCCGGTGACATTTTTCATATCAAACGTAGCAGTTGGTCAACCTTAAGTTTGCAATGAGTCTAACCAATTTGTAGGGAAATATTCTTATGAAACACATAATATCAATTTTATTAATATGTTACGCTTCGTTAAGTTGGGGTTCTGATGCTCAGTTTTCTGAGGATATTCTGAATATCGATGAAGTGGGTGTGCCTTTCTCGCCAGGTACTGTACAAAATGTAAAATTAGGTTTGTCAAAAGATGGGCGGTGGGATTTATTACAATACACTGAAGGCACACGTGGTGTTAGGGAAATACATTTTGGTGTAAACGGTACATTTTGTCCCGGGCTTTGCTCTTCTACAACTTTGAGCATTACACCCAAGTCTCTTACTTTAAATAAATCTGCTGGAACAACAGATTTATCAGAGCCTTTGCCAGCAATAAACCTAATTCAGTATCATGACGAAAAATTCTGGAGCTCAATCGAGCAATTGGTTGATTTTGCAGAATTTGAAGCGCTCCCAGATAATATAGGTTGCCCTGGTTGCGCGGATGCCCCCGTGTTTTTTATTGAAATATATTATGAAAATCGCTTCAAGCGCGTTAGATTTGAAGAACAAGATGGCTCCGGTGATCTTTATAACCGATTAAAAGAAATATTAACTGATCAGGAAGCTAGTTTAAAGCTCGTCATAGAGAAGCTTGGACTCTAGTTTGTAAAACAATGGAACCCAAAATTTAAGGGTCACCCATTAGCCCACTCCCGTCAATAGCGTAAATCAAACCCTGCCTTAAAAAAGCACAAAATTAATTAGAGCAAAGGTGACGTAGTGCAGGCACCTATAGATTTGACTTGGGGTTTTAACGGTGTAAGAATGCCATTATGTCTACAATCAATATTCACGAGGCCAAGACCCATTTATCCCGCTTTGTTGAACGGGCGGCGGCTGGTGAGGAAATAATTATTGCTAAAGCCGGTAAGCCTATGGCTAAATTAGTGCCACTGCTCCACATGCCTTCCCGTAGAAATCTGGGTATGTTTAAGGGGAAATTGAATGTGCCAGACGATTTCGACACGCCATTATCCGATGAGATGGTCGGGTTGTTTGAGAACAGCGTAATTGAACCGCCTTCTGAAAATCGTTAATCGTGCGCTTACTGTTTGATACGCATATTTTACTCTGGGCGTTAGATACGCCAGAGCGACTGCCTTGCTTGCTGCGAGAACAGCTTGAGTCTCCGGTAACAGAGGTATATTTCAGTGCAGTCAGTATTTGGGAAGTTGCTATCAAATCGGCATTGGAGAAAGTTAATTTTCATTATTCGCCGAATCAAATAGCTGATGGAGCCAGAATGACTGGTTTCGTGGAAATTCCCATTTCTTCCGAACATGCTGCAGGTGTTGCACGCCTGCCATTACATCACGCAGACTCGTTTGATCGTTTGCTAGTAGCACAGGCATTGGCGATGCCTGCTCATTTGGTAACGGCAGACGCTGCATTGACTGTTTATTCCGAGTTGGTTGAGTGGATAAATAGAGTTCTGGAGTTCTGGGGACATACTTAATTCTACTTGATGCACCCATGACGTAAATAGCCTGATTCCATTAAAATGCATAACAATTGCTTGGGCGAAAACTGAGAAAAACCTCTGGAATATGGCACGTAAAGACTTCAGAGATCCGTCCACATTAACAGAGTTTCAGAGCTGATACTCAAGGCCAAAATGCAAAAAATCCTTCTTTTCCTTTTTTCAGTTGTATTGTGTAACGCGGCATATGCTAATCCCGATGTTACATCAAGAGAGTATAAACTCATGCTGAAAGCCAACCTCTTTCAATATAATACTGAGGTGTTGAATGTTGACGGCTTTTTAGATGATGCCAAGACTAAAATTGAAGCAGCGATAAATCGAAATGTTACCGGGAGTGAAAGTCTAACAAAAACCAGAGATGTCAAATTTTTTGATACGGCTGGGATTTGTCAGCTTAATGATATTGGTTACTCTTTCCGTGAAAGAATCGAAGGCGATACTTCCGAAGTTACGTTGAAATTCCGCAGCCCGGATCGCTATATTTCTAATTTTGAAGACCTGTCCGCAACAAGTCCTAAAGCCAAAGAAAAGCTCGAAGCAGATATAGGAATATCACCGACGTCAACTTTTAAAGTTGTTTACGGACATTCAACTACGGCTCCAAATAAACGCACTATCAACAAAATGGATGCTATTAACGATCAATTTCCGGGTTTTGATAAAGACTATACTTTTTCAAACAATATTGACTTGAATCTTGTTGGAAGCTTAATCATTCGTGAACATGTTTATAAAGGAAGAGAGATTGATTTAGGGTCAATCGATGCTGAGATATCTGTAACTTTATGGTACAACGGAATCCCTTCAGGCGCTCAGAAGCCCGTGGTCGTAGAAGTGTCATTTAAATATAAGGACAGCTCAGCGGACTATACCCGAAAAGTTGTTAATCGTGCTAAAGCGTCATTTGAAGCCTTGCAAGACTTAACCCGTTGGACTGACCCAAACTCAAAAACCAAAACAAAATGGGTCTACGATTATGACTCAACATTTTGTGATTGATCTATTTCAAGTACCACAAAATGTTTGCCGCACAATTTCGTCAGGTTGTGGTGGAATTGCGTACTTGTGGTGAGTTGGTTGATCGGTATATGGTTTGGCAAGTACAGATACAAGTTCTTCAAAAGGCCCAAAATCTTCGTCTTTAACGGCCGCCTGGATTACTCCCTCGACTTGGTGGTTACGTGGAATAAACGCAGGGTTCACTGCGCTCATTGCCGTTCTTCGTTTGTTGTCTTCAGATGCTTCCTGAGCCAGCCGCTGACGCCATGCCACTGTCCATAGATCGAATGCGTCAGGATCTTCAAACAGGTCTCTGACTGGACTGTCCTGTGCGATATTGCCGTCCGTGTTGGTTGCGGACAGCATACTTAATCTGCGAAATGTCAGTGTGAAATCTGCGTTATTTTTTGCCATGCAATCAAGCAGATCCGTTATCAATGTTATGTCATTATCTTGGGCTGTCAGCAGGCCCAGTTTTGCACGCATAACCGCCATGTAGGCCTGTTCATATCGCTCAGGATAACTGTCGATAACGGCTTGTGCATGGTGAATAGCTGTTTGTACATCGTCATCAATTAACGGTAACAACGCTTGCGCAAGTTGGGCAAGATTCCATTGTGCGATGCCTGGCTGGTTTTGATACGCGTATCGGCCCATTTGATCAATGGAACTGAACACGGTTGCTGGATGGTATGTGTCCATAAAAGCACAGGGGCCGTAGTCGATGGTTTCGCCCGCAACCGACATGTTGTCCGTATTCATTACGCCATGAATGAAACCAATGCCTTGCCAGCGTGTAACCAGCGCCGCCTGACGTCCAACAATGGCATCAAGCATGGCAAGACTAGGGATCGGTGCGTCCGCGGCTTCGGGATAATGCCGTGCAATCACATAGTCAGTTAGTTCGCGCAGCGCATCCACATCTTTGCGTGCACTGAAAAACTGAAAGGTGCCAATGCGAATGTGGCTACGCGCCACACGTGTCAGCACTGCGCCCGGCATTAATGCTTCACGGTGCACAATTTCCCCGGAACTGATGGCTGCTAATGCGCGTGTGGTGGGTACACCCAGTGCTGCCATCGCTTCACTGACAATATACTCGCGTAATACGGGGCCAAGCCAAGCACGCCCGTCCCCACTGCGTGAGAATGGCGTTAGACCAGAGCCTTTCAACTGGATGTCAAAACGGGTGCCGTGTTGATCAACGACTTCTCCAAGCAAAATGGCCCGGCCATCGCCAAGCTGTGGCACCCAAGATCCAAATTGATGTCCGGCATAAGCCATGGCCAATGGCTCGGCACCCGGTGGGACAAGGTTACCTGCAAGCATGCGCACGCCTTCGGGTGAAGACAGTTCATCCGCATCCAAGCCAAGTTGTTGGGCCAGCGCGACATTCAGTTTAATCAACTTGGGCGCTGCGACAGGCGTCGGGTCAAGCCGCGCGAAAAAACGCTCTGGCAAACGTGCGTAGCTGTTATCGAACGCTAATTCAAGAATTGTGTGTGCTGTTGTTTTCATGGTGTCTTGAGAGTTTACGGCATGGTATCAATTTTAAGAAGCCACAAAAAAAACGCTCCCGAAGGAGCGAGTTTACATCTTGATTACTTTTAAATCAGTTACTATTCTTGATTCGCGCTATCACGATCATCCAAGACATTCTGGCTTGGCGGATACTGGCCTGGCTTTGGTTCGCCACATCCTACTAAAAAAAACGCCAAAATTGCTGCAACGAGAATAGAGTATTTCATAGTATTAATTTCCTATTATTTGATGTTATGTGCATTAAAATATGAAACAGTTAGTTACGAAATCAGTATAGCATAGGCATTCCCGTTTACTGATTTAATCATGTTTGTTCCCAATTAGAGTACCTTGCAATAATTCACATGCCCGTTGATAAGCCAACCCAGCAACGGCTAGATCACCCAAGGCAAGGCCTCTAAATACGAAAGCTGTACGCTCATCATTGGTACATCGGCCTGTAACATCTCCATTAACCAAGCCAGTGAGGTCTCCTGCAACCAAGGCAGGATCAACCAAAGGTTGGGGCATGCTGGCTTCCTGTTCAAGATCATCGACAACAATACAATCAAATGACGACATGCTTGCACTAAACCACGGTGCGGCTAGATCCGTCATACTGACGAATGCGCCGGGTTTTAACCAGCGCGCATCCAGAAAAGGAATTAATTGTGGTGAAATGGTTACCGAGGTGACGATCAGATCAGCGTCGCTGACTGCTTCCTGCGCTGTGTTGCTTGCAATGGCGACCAATCCCATTGCTTCTGCACTCTGGCAGAGTTTGTTTCGATTTGCACTACCACGGCCAAATGCTCTAATTTCTTTTAACGGAAATAACTCGGCGAATGCTTGCAAGTGACTATGTGCTTGTACGCCGCAGCCGATAAATGCTGCAATTCTTGCCTCAGGTTTGGCGAGCCGTTTGGCGGCAACTGCACTTAAACCTGCGGTGCGTATGGCGGTTATCCAATTACCATCAAGTATCGCAAGCGGTAAGCCGGTATCACTATCCAGCAGCGTTACTAAGGAATTGATGCTTTTAAGACCGCGCTTTGGGTTTTCCGGATTAAGTAAAAGAGATTTAACAGCAAGAAATGGCGGATCATCTGCAGCAGCCAGGGTAGCCATCATATAACGGCCATCAGGCGGCGTAATAACAGCCTTGGGTGCATTCCAGACTTGCTTCTTCTCGCGACCATGTAACAGATGTTCGATACTTTCCACCACGGCCTGTGTTGTCAACTGTAAACCTTGCAATGAAGTTTGAGATAAATAACGGATATGTGCGGGTGTTTGAGCGGTAGTTTTTTGCTTGTTATCCATATAATTCCAGAAATCTGTTGAACACAGCATTTGCATCAAACTGGTAATTTAAAACGCATTTAGAAAATTAGCAATATTATCAGTCGACTGGTATAATGTCGCCCCCCATTGCATCAACTAACAGCTTATTTTTGAGGAATTATTTTATGTCTCGCCCTATTCGCAATATCGCCATTATTGCTCACGTTGACCACGGCAAAACGACGCTGGTGGACAAACTTTTACATCAGGCCGGTACCTTTGCCGCACACCAGCAAGTTTCCGATCGCGTAATGGACTCCAATGATATTGAGCGTGAACGCGGCATAACTATTTTATCCAAAAATTGTGCGATAGATTACGAAGACATCCACATCAACATCGTTGACACTCCGGGCCATGCTGATTTTGGCGGTGAAGTCGAACGTGTTTTATCCATGGTGGATGGTGTTTTACTATTAGTTGATGCGGTTGAAGGTCCGATGCCACAAACCCGTTTTGTGACCAAGAAGGCATTAGCGTTGGGTTTACGTCCGATTGTCGTGATTAATAAAATCGACCGGCCTGGCGCACGCCCTGATTGGGTTGTGGATCAAACATTTGACTTGTTTGACAAATTAGGTGCGAACGACGAACAACTTGATTTCCCCGTGGTTTATGCTTCAGCGCTGAATGGTTTTGCCATGTTGGATCAGAAAAAACCCAACAACGATATGCGCCCCTTGTTTGATACGATTGTAAAACATGTGCAAGCACCAGAGGGCAACCCTGACGAACCATTACAATTACAAATCAGTGCGTTGGATTATTCCAGTTTCGTTGGCCGTATCGGCGTCGGCCGCATACGGCGCGGTCGTTTAAAACCAGCGCAGGATGTTATGGTGCTAACGGGGGACAAAACCCCTAAAAAAGCCAGAGTGAACCAAGTACTTGGTTTTAACGGTCTGGAACGCGTCCAGATGAAAGAGGCTTTTGCCGGCGATATTGTTTTGATTAATGGCATTGAAGAACTCAGTATTGGCACAACCATCGCTGACATCAATCAACCTGAAGCATTGCCCATTAACATGGTTGATGAACCTACCCTAACAATGACTTTCCAGGTCAACACATCACCTTTTGCCGGGCAGGAAGGTAAATTTATCACCAGCCGCCAATTACGTGAACGCCTGGAAAAAGAGCTGCGGACCAATGTCGCCATGCGCTTGGAAGATACTAAAGACACAGATTCTTTTCTGGTTTCCGGGCGTGGTGAGTTACATCTCACCATTTTGTTGGAAAATATGCGCCGCGAGGGTTATGAATTAGCTGTCTCGCGTCCTCATGTCGTCATCCGTGAAATAGACGGCGTTAAGTGTGAACCTTTTGAGATGCTCACCGTTGATGTGGAAGAAACAAATCAAGGCGCGGTTATGGAAGCCTTGGGCGCACGTCGCGGTGATTTACAAGATATGGTTTCTGATGCAAAAGGACGCACCAGACTGGATTATCGTATCCCCGCTCGTGGCTTGATTGGTTTTCAATCTGAATTTATGACTATGACACGGGGCACCGGTTTAATGAGTCATGTGTTTGATGAATTTGCACCCATGCGCGCTGAAATCCCACCACGTAGAAACGGTGTTCTGATTTCCGCTGAAAAAGGTGAAGCCGTTGCCTATGCGTTATGGAAACTACAAGAACGTGGCCGTATGTTTGTCAGTCCTGGTGAACGTTTATATGAAGGTATGGTAATTGGTATTCACAGTCGTGATAATGATTTGGTTGTTAACCCAATAAAGGGAAAGCAACTAACCAATATCCGAGCATCGGGAACGGATGAGGCTGTTACGCTAACACCACCCGTGCAACTGACGCTAGAGTCTGCCATTGAGTTCATTACCGATGATGAACTGGTCGAAATCACACCAAAAAATATTCGTATCCGTAAACGTTTTCTACTGGAACATGAGCGTAAACGCGCTTCTCGCGTTGCCGCTTAATTAACCATGGTTTAACAATGCCGCCGCCACTGAATACAGTGGTGGCAATACAAAGTCTTAACAGTCTTCAAACACGTCCACATTCAGAATTCTTTAAAGCACTTCCTGTAGCCTGTTTTCTTCTCCCTTTCATGCGCTAAATCATGCTGTTTGGCAATCAATAAAGTCTGTATAGATTAGCTTGCTTTTTACAATTAGAAAGAATATCTTCAAAGTGCAAAGGTAAGTTGGAGAGGCTTAACCAAATACCGCATTTGTAACCATTTTAATGATGTGGAGTTTCTTGTAGCCAATCATTAATAAGTTAGTCGACCTGATTCCTGATCCAAATGCCAGGGCCAAAGCGAAAGAAGAGTTTGAAAGAGAGCTTTTGTCAGCGGTAACACAGGCCAGTCAAGCACAAACCAAAATCAATGAAATAGAAGCAGGCCATAGCAGTATTTTCGTTGCAGGTTGGAGGCCGTTTATTGGTTGGGTGTGTGGTATTGGGCTATTATGGGCATTTATACTTCAACCCGTCTTTATCTGGTCGATTACTGTTTTTGATTTAGGTGTTACAAGCATTCCAGAAATTAATTCTGACGGATTGTATCAATTGGTTCTTGCCATGTTAGGCATGGGTGGACTCAGAACATTTGAGAAAATGAAAGGCGTATCACGTGAAACAAAACCTTAAAAAATAACATCAGATTGTTAATTTAGAATATAACGGTTTATGTTGATTTTTTCTATCCCAACAAAAAAACGTTATATTCTGTAACTCCCTGCCCCAGCAGCTATTTGCCAACCACGGCGTTAGACATCAATATTTGTTGCCCTGAGCGCATTATTTTCAATAAACGCCCGGCGAGGTTCAACGACATCACCCATTAATGTAGTGAAAATTTCGTCTGTATGAATACTGTCTTCAATCTGGACACGTAGTAACAGACGATTCTCCGGATCCATTGTGGTTTCCCATAACTGGATTGGATTCATTTCACCGAGTCCTTTGTAACGCTGTACATTCAAGCCTTTTTTAGCTTCTTCCAACAGCCAGGCAAGCACTTGCTTAAAATCGCTGATCATCAGCTTTTTTTCACCGCGTTTTATATAAGCCCCTTTGCCAAGTAAGCCATCAAAAACCTGAGACGTTTTCTGAATTTGTGCATAGTCGCCGCTATGTAAAAAATCTTGATCCAGATGGCTGGTGTGAACGTTACCATGTGACATACGCGTTATTTTCATGCGATAACGCTCGTTTATTTCATCATATTCCGCAGCAATGTTTACCCCTTTAACCCGTGTGGCGAGTCGGGCCGCACTTTCCACGGCTTTTGTTTCATTACTTAAATCAACATCTGGCTGGCGCAATAACGCATACATCACATCACTGTCGATTAATCGACTCATCCGTTCAATAACCGCTTCCGCCAATATGTATTCATTGGTGATATTTGCTAGTGTTTCACCAACCATCGCTGGTTTTTGATCATCGGTATACAATTCTGCGCCTGCCAGCGCCAAACCGAGCATATATTGTTTAAGCTCTTGATCATCCTTGACATAGCGTTCTTTTTTACCATGTTTAATTTTATACAATGGTGGTTGTGCGATATAGACATAACCCCGCTCAATCAGCTCTGGCATTTGCCGGTAAAAAAATGTTAAAAGTAACGTTCGAATATGAGAACCATCCACATCCGCATCGGTCATGATAATGATGCGATGATAACGAAGTTTTTCAGGGTTATATTCATCCTTACCAATGCCGGTTCCTAAAGCGGTAATGAGCGAAATGATTTCCTGGGAAGAAATAATTTTATCAAAACGGGATTTTTCAACATTCAGAATCTTGCCTTTTAAAGGCATGATAGCCTGAAATTTACGATCGCGCCCTTGCTTGGCAGAACCGCCCGCTGAATCACCCTCCACCAGATAAAGTTCACACAGTGCAGGGTTCTTTTCCTGACAATCCGCCAGTTTTCCTGGTAATCCCAAGCCATCTAAAACACCTTTTCTACGTGTTAGTTCACGCGCTTTACGTGCCGCTTCACGTGCTCTGGCAGCTTCCATAATTTTGTTACAAATAGTCTTGGCATCAGCTGGATTTTCCAGCAAAAATTCTGACAGTTTTTGTGACACAATTTCTTCAACCACGGGGCGAACTTCAGAAGAAACTAATTTTTCTTTCGTTTGAGATGAGAACTTGGGTTCAAATAATTTGACCGATAACACACAGGATAATCCTTCGCGCATATCATCACCGGCAGTTTCAACCTTAGCCTTTTTCGCCAGCTCACTTTTATCCATGTAGTTATTCAACGTACGCGTCATAGCAGCTCGTAAACCGGTCAGGTGGGCACCACCATCCTTTTGCGGTATATTATTGGTAAAACACAGCACCTGCTCACTATAACTGTCACTCCATTGCATAGAAACCTCAACCGCAATATCATCTTTTGTCCCGGTGGCGTAAAAAATATTTTGATGTAGAACCGATTTTGTACGGTTGATATATTCAACAAAATTCCTGATACCGCCGGAAAAAGCAAACGTGTCTTCCTTTCCGCTACGCTGATCAATCAGGTGAATTTTTACACCGTTATTAAGAAAAGAAAGCTCGCGTAGCCGTTTGGCAAAAATCTCATAGTGATATTCAACATTACCAAAAATTTCTTTACTGGCCAGAAAATGAACTTCTGTTCCGTGCCGTTCTGCATTGCCGGTAATGGCTAACGGTTTAACGGGGACACCCAACCGAAATTCCATTTGATTGATTTTTCCGTCTCGTCGGATCGTTAAATGCAACCATTCTGATAAAGCATTGACAACCGAGACACCAACACCATGTAAACCACCAGAAACTTTATAAGAATTATCGTCAAACTTTCCGCCTGCATGTAATTCCGTCATAACAATCTCTGCCGCAGAACGCTTTTCTTCATCATCGTGTTTGATACCGGTTGGAATACCCCGTCCATTGTCTTGTACGCTGACGGAATTATCAGGGTGCAAAATGACCGTTATTTCATCACAATGACCGGCCAGGGCTTCATCAATAGCGTTATCAACGACTTCAAAAACCATATGATGCAAGCCGGTTCCATCACTGGTGTCACCTATGTACATGCCGGGACGTTTACGTACTGCATCCAGCCCCTTGAGAATTTTTATACTTTCAGAACCGTAATCATTCTGATTGTCTGTTGATACATTAGGTTTATCTTCGTTCATTGGCAGGATACTTTGAATTATGAAATTCTGAATGATTGGGATTGTTTTGCGTTGTATTCGTTATATCTAAGCAAACAATTAAATTCTCATGGGCATTACAATGTATTTATAGTCTTTATTATCAGGAATGGTAACGAGTACGCTAGTGTTGGCATTTTCAAACGCACATTGTATGGTTGCAGCGGAAATATTATTTAACAAATCCAATAAATAATTGATATTTAGACTGATATCTATTTCTTCATCATTATATTGTATATCAATATCATCTTGCGCTTCTTCTTGTTCATTGTTTTTACAGATCACACAAAGATTGTCTTTACTGATAACCAAACGAACGCCCCGAAATTGTTCAGCTTGATTGGAAAGGATCGAAACACGTTGTAGTGCTTGTAAAAAATCTAAGCGGTTTAACGCAAACTGTTTGTCATTTGATTTTGGAATAACACGATTGAAATCAGGAAATTTCCCATCAATGATTTTAGAAATCAGCACAATATTAGAAAAAGTAAAACGTGCTTTATTATTAAAAAACTCTATTTTTATAGGTTCTTCGTCATCATTGAGTAACTTGGTTAATTCAAACACTGCTTTACGTGGCAGTATGATTTGCTGCTTTGCTTTGGCTTCATTCAGATCTATTGATGCATAAGCAAGACGATGACCATCGGTCGCAATGCATTTTAAACAAGTATCTTCAATGAGGAATAAAAGCCCATTGAGATAATATCTAATATCTTGTTGCGCAATTGAAAACTGGACATGTTGTAGCAGATTTTTGAGTTCTTTCTGCGCTAAGCTAATGCTTGCTACAGGTTCATTTTCTTCTTTGATTTCAGGAAAATCTTCTGCTGGAAGAATTTGTAAATTGAAAATGCTTTTTCCTGATTTTATTTGTAAATGATCATTTTTTCTTGTTAAGACGATTTCTGTATTGGATGGTAGTGATCTTAAAATATCTTGGAGTTTTTTTGCAGAAACAGTTAAAGCAAAGGGTTTATCTTTAGAAAATTCATTGTTTATGCTTGTTTTTATTTCTATTTCAATATCTGATGTTAGAAAAGTTATTTTTTCTTTATTCTTTTGAATGAGTACATTAGATAATATAGGTAATGTTTGGCGACGTTCGACAATACCGGTTACTGTTTGTAATGGTGTTAGTAAAGTGTCTTTGTTAGTTTTAATTAATATCATTTATTTAAAAGCTAATAACATCTAATAGTTAAACAACAGTTTCTGTATATTTTTAAAAACTATATTAATATCAATTAATTATTTTTAATAGTGTGTTTGTATGAAGTACATATTTAATTTGTATAAATTGTGGATAAAAAAGCCAATTGTTTAAACTAAGCAGTTTTCCCCAAGTTATTCAATAATTATTAACCACAATGTTATCCACGTAATATGTGAATCAGTGCATTGTAATCTCGGTTAATGATGGGATCAGATGCACGTAAATCGTTTATTTTTCGATAACCATGCAGCACCGTTGTATGGTCTCTTCCTCCAAACGCTTCACCGATGTCTGGTAAGCTAAGTGGTGTTAATTCTTTGGCAATTGCCATTGCCATTTGTCTGGGTCGAGCAATAATGCGTGTACGTTTTTTTGAATACATATCGGACACTTTTATTTTATAGTAATCCGCGACAGTTTTCTGGATATTATCAATAGATATCTGACGATTTTGAACAGCCAATAAGTCTTTTAATGCTTCTTTGGTGACATCCAGTGTAATTTCCTGGCCAATAAAGCGTGAGTATGCAAGCACCCTTTTTAATGCGCCTTCCAGTTCTCTGACATTTGAACGTATATGTTTGGCAATGAAAAATGCCACATTTTCATCAAATTTTATATTTTCCAGTTCAGCTTTCTTTAAAAGAATGGCAACCCGCATTTCAAGTTCCGGCGGTTCAACGCCAACCGTTAATCCCCAGCCAAAACGTGAGACCAATCGTTCTTCCAGGCCTGATATTTCCTTGGGGTAAGAATCACAGGTTATGATTACTTGTTTGTGTGTTTCTATGAGCGCATTAAAAGCATAGAAAAATTCTTCTTGTGTTCGGTTTTTTCCACCGAAAAATTGTACATCATCTACCAGTAAAAGATCCAGAGAATGGTAATAAAGTTTAAATTTATCAAAAGCTTTATGTTGATAGGCACTGACGACATCGGATACATATTTTTCTGCATGCACATAGCGTATTTTAGCTTTTTTGTTATTTTCATGAACATAATTACCGATTGCCTGGATCAGGTGTGTTTTACCTAAACCAACGCCGCCATAGATAAACAGTGGGTTATATGCAACACCGGGCGATTCAGCCACCTGAATTGCCCCGGCACGAGCCAGTTGATTGGCTTTCCCTGTTACAAAGTTATCAAATGTGAAATTTGGATTTAATTGGCTCGGTGTTTTTCTTTTGGGTGTGTGAGAAATAACATTATTGGGTGTTATTGTGTTGTTATTATTATTACATTTGTTCCCAGTAACATTTGCTTGTTCAGTCTGTATTTCATCAACCAGCTTTAGACGAAAAAAAATCTTTTTTGCAAAGTGTTCTTGTGCAATTTTCTCAATATGCGAAATAAAATTATCTTTTACCCACTGCAAAACAAATTGATTGGGTGCAATCAACGTAATATTAGCATTATCATTTACTGAGGTATCAAGCTTAAGTGGTTTAATCCAGGTATTAAACTGTTGGGCATTTAATTCTTTTTTAAAATGCTCAAGGCAAGATAGCCAGAAAGTGTTTAAAGCCTGCATAATTTTTTGTTTTTATCAATTTGGATAAAGTGTCAAAAATAGTTGTGTTTTATATTTCAATATTGTCAATAAGCCGTGTTTTTCCAAGCCAGGCAGCAGTAAGCGCAATTAAACTTTCATCATCTGTTTTTGCTGGCAATAGTGTTTTGCTGTTTTGGATTGTAAAGTAATCTACCTCCCAGCCACGTTGAGTCAAGTAATCTATAGCTTTTTTTTGCAATGATTCAAAATTTTTACACCCGCTATTAATTTCTTTTTTTGTTTGTTGAAGTATATGGTAGAGCTTACCAGCTTCGGTGCGTTGTGTTTGTGTTAAATACGCATTGCGCGAGCTGAGTGCGAACCCGTCTGACGCACGTATGACTTTGCAGGCATCTATTTTTATCGGTAAGTTTAATTGTCGCACCATTGTTCGTATGATGTGTAGTTGTTGGTAATCTTTTTTTCCAAATAGCGCAAGTTGTGGTTGAACAATATTAAATAATTTCAAAACAACCGTTGCAACACCGCAAAAAAAACCGGGCCTGAATTTTCCTTCTAAGGTGTCTGCCACAGCGGGCAATGTCAGTAAAAAATCTTGTTGTTCCGGATACAGTGTTTTTTCGTTCGGCGCAAAAATAGTGTCAACCCCAACCATGCTTAACAGTTTACAATCATTATCAAGCGTCCGTGGGTATTGCGCAAAATCTTCGTTAGGCAAGAATTGGAGCCGGTTGACAAAAATACTTACCACAACATAATCAGCTTGTTGCTTGGCATGTTCAATCAGCGCAATGTGACCATCATGCAAATTTCCCATGGTTGGTACAAATGCAATCGTCTGTTTATTGCTAAGTTCCTTGCGTAGCGCAGCAGTATCGTTAAAGATATTCAAACCAGTACTCCTTCAACTTGATATTGACGGGTTCAGCGACCCGGAAAGTGATTGAGCGCTAGGCGCGTCTCGCCAGGAATGGTTAGCCCTTCTCAAGAGGCGTAACACCGCGGGCAAGTGCTTTCCGGGTCGCCCGAAGGGAGCTGCCCAGATGATCCAATACGGTGTTGTGGTCTTTGAAAATGGCTGACCATTCGCGGCAGACCACGCCTTGTCTTGAATCATCTGGGCAACTCTGAACTCGTCAATATCAAGTTGAAAGAGTACTAGGAGGCTGTCCGAGAATAGAATAATCTACTGCGGGAAAGCTATTTTGGTCATATTTCCCGATAATTTTCGTTAAATAGAACAACTATGCGCCTCAAATGATCAAAAAATCTGCCTCAAAATTACTTCCCCTCGCTACGACCACTATTCTCGGACAGCCTCCTAGTATGAACAATTAAAATTCGTGTTCTTGGTTGGGAAATTGTCCTGCTTTAACGGCCAAAACATAGTTTGTAATCGCTTCTTGGATATTGTTTGCATCAGCCATAAAATCTTTAACAAAGCGGGCTTTTTTGCCTTGATAAAGACCCAGCATGTCATGAAGTACCAGGACCTGTGCAGAACAGTCAACGCCTGCACCGATTCCAATGGTTGGAATGGATACGGATTGCGTAATCTTTTTGGCAAGTTTTGCAGGAACCATTTCCATTAACAGCATATTTGCACCAGCCTTTTCAAGTATTTTTGCATCTTGTGATAATTGCTTGGCGGTGATTGTATCCGCACCTTGTAGCTTATAGCCGCCCAGTTGATGAATCGACTGCGGTGTTAAGCCAATATGTGCACAAACAGGTATACCCCGTTGCGTTAGAAATTTGATTGTTTCTGCCATAATATGACCACCTTCAATCTTGACCATATGTGCACCGGCAGCAATGAGTTTGCATGCGTTTTTAAAAGCAAGTTCAGGCGACACCTGAAATGTTCCAAAAGGCATATCTGTCATGATGAATGCTTTATTAGACCCACGCGCTACACAACGCGTGTGATAAGTCATATCAGCAAGTGTTACGGATAGTGTTGTACTTTCGCCATGTAAAACATTGCCCATAGAATCACCAACCAGCAATACATCAACACCAGCGTCTTCTAATATTGTAGCGAAAAGTGCATCATAACAGGTAAGCACCGTGAATTTTTCACTGTTCTCATACATTTTTAGTAATGTGCTTTGTGTGGTTTTCATCATGACGGTTAAGTAAACATAAGGAAATTAGGAAATTTTATGATGCCTGGATTTTTTCCAGTTTTTGTCCGGAGCATGCAGTCAAAAGTTTGCGAATGCTATCATATCCCGGAATAAAACAATCCGGTGCGATTTCCATTAGCGGTTGTAAAACAAAGGCACGCTGTGTCATACGCGGATGCGGTATTGTCAGGCCCTCATCGCAATATTGTAGATTTTCATACAATAATATATCCAGATCAAGTGTGCGTGGCGCATTTATAGCTTCCCGTATTCGGCCTTGATGATGTTCTATTTCAAGCAACGCTTTTAACAACGCCTGTGGCTTTAAAATGGTTTCTATCTGGGCGACTGCATTGATAAAATCCGGTTGATCAAGCTTACCAACAGGTGCACTTTTATAAAGCGAAGAACATTTCACTAAATGCGTATTCGGCAGTTGTGTTAAGGCTTTAAATGCTTGCTGTATTTGAAAAACTGGGTCTTCCAGATTACTACCCAGAGCAATAAATGCCTGATACTTTTTATTCGAGGGCATTGGTTTATGACGATTTTTCTTGTGCCGTCTTATCGACTTCAGTAGAAGAAGAGTCTGTTGTTTTTTTACGGCTACGGCTTCTTCGGCGTTTTTTTGCTGGTGTCGGACCGATCAGCATTTTCTCACGCTCATCATGGTCAGCGTCTTGAAATTTATTCCACCATTGGCCTAATTCACTATCGAGTTCACCACTCTCACAGCGCAAAAGCATAAAATCATAAGCGGCGCGAAAACGCGGGTGAGAGATTAGCCGAAACGGTTTGCGCCCAACACGCACTTCAAAACGTGGCTGCATTGCCCAAATTTCTTGTATTACTGCGTCAAAGCGGCGTGGTATAGCCAGTTGCTTATGCTGTATGGACAACGTCTCATCCATTGCTTTATACAATGCGGGTAACAGTTTTTCGCCTGTTTTCTGATACGTATTCCAGGCGGACAGTACTTCATGCCATAATAACGCTGCAAATAAAAAACCGGGAGAAACGGGTTTGTTTTGTAGAATTCGTTCGTCGGTACTTTTTAATGCGAGTGTAACAAAACGTTCACCCATGGGTTGTTCCAAAATAACATCCAGCATTGGGAACAGGCCGTGGTGTAAGCCTCTGGCTCGTAAATCCACGACACAAGATAATGCGTGACCAGAGAGTAGCAATTTCAGCATTTCATCAAACAGACGAGATGGTGGTACATTTTGTAACAACGGCGCTAAATCACCAATCGGTGCAGCAGTTTCTAAATCAATTTGCATCTCAAGTTTTGCAGCCAAGCGTACGGCCCTTAGCATACGAACAGGGTCTTCTCTATAGCGCTGATCAGGGTGACCGATGATGCGTAAGCGTTTGTCTTTAAGGTCTCTATAACCATTTAAGTAATCGCGAATTTCCTCGCTTGTCGGATCATAGAAGAGCGCATTGATCGTGAAGTCTCGTCGAATGGCATCTTCTTCTTGACTACCAAAAACATTGTCACGTAGCAGACGACCGTGTTGATCGGTATGTTTACTTGAAGACTTGTTATCGTTATCTGTTGTTAAAGGGCCGCGAAAAGTAGAGACTTCTACAGTTTCCGCGCCACACATGACATGAACCAGACGGAATCGACGGCCAATAATGCGTGAGCGCCGGAAAATAGCGCGTATTTCTTCCGGTGTTGCGTTTGTCGCCACATCATAATCTTTTGGTTTTAATCCCAACAACAGATCACGCGCTGCGCCACCCACAATATATGCGGAATAGCCAGCTTGATGTAGCCCGGTTGTGACTTTTAATGCACAGGCATTGATTTGATCGCGGCTGATTCCATGCTGTTTCAATGGAATGATACGTAGCTTGGCAACAGCGTCGGCAGCTGTTGTTTTGCGACGGAAGACTTTATGGAGAAATTTACGGATCATTAATGAGACACTAGAAGTATTGGTGTTGATTATACACCTGCTATACATTCGGTATGGCGTAACCCTTCTTAAGGACACCTCTAAAAATCAAGATTTCATCCCAACTGCTGTGTTGCGGAAAAAATTTCTTGCTTACATATCAACCACATGCTGTGCTGCAAAATTTTTTCCCATGCCTTGTATTTAGGCGAACTCTGAATTTTTAGAAGCGCCCTTAATACCAAAGTGTTTATAGGTTCTTTGTAAGTCTGTACTTTTATTTGATTTGCTGAAAAATAATTATCGTTTGTATTAAAAATGTATTTTTAACAAATAGTTATAAACAAAACCCACTTATTTTTAAATTGTTTCGGCCATTCTTTTTTGCTCCATATAATAGATTATCGGAGGATTTACAGACGTTATCCGTAGTCACTTTTGCATTGCTTTCAAACTTGACATTCCTATCCAAATGTCTTGCAAATCTTTATGATTAGCCGTATGTCATCATATTAAATGGAGATAAGGAATGGATAATAAAACGGATGTTGAGTATGGACCTTTAACTGAGTTAATAGGTATTTGGAAGGGCGACAAGGGTCTTGATATTGCACCAGAACCAGAAGGCATAGAAGAAAATCCTTACCATGAAACCATTACGTTTGCAGCAGCTGGTACGGCAACCAACGCTGGAACACAAGTTTTATCCGCTGTTCATTACCGACAAATCGTTCAACTTAAATCAAATAATGAAGTATTTCATGATGAAACGGGCTACTGGATGTGGGACCCAAAAGCTGAAATCATTATGCATTCTTTAGTTATTCCTCGTGCGGTATGTGTTCTTGCCGGTGGGAAATATACTGGGGCCAGAAACTCAGAAGGCCAATTGATGATTAAAGTTACGGCAAGTCTTGATGATAAAAACTGGAAAATAATTCAGTCGCCCTTTATGCAAGAAAATGCACGTGCTACCAGTTTCTGTCAAAACATGACGGTAGGGAATGGAAAATTATCTTATTTTGAAACGACAATGGTTGAGGTTTATGGAAAAGTTTTTGAGCATACCGATCAAAATGATTTGATACTTGTTACAGGATAAAAGGGGAAGCTAGCCGATAAGCCGGGTTCTGTCGTGGACAGTCATTCCTCTAGGTGTATAGTTACCCATACGCTCAAGCAACCTACCCGCAGGCTCAGCGAGCAGCTTCATAGCCTGCCTATTTGGTTTTGCTCCGGATGGAGGTTACCGCGTTTCACCGTAACTAAATACGCTCGTCTCTGTGGCCCTATTCCTCACCTCACGGTGGACGGTCATTAGCCGTCATCCTGCTCTATGGAGCCCGGACTTTCCTCCCCCTATTCTTTATTACTAAAAAATAGGCGGCGACTGTCTGGCTAGCTTCGAGACAGATATTACCATTAACAAATAAAAAATTTATTTTAAATTTTTTACCTATTGTAGGAAGCGTATCGGTTGAAGCCCATTAGTTTCAGATAAAGATATTAATGTAATGGCGGAAATATTTGTGCGAAAAGTCACAATCAAAACAATTTCTTTGGCGTATCTTTCGAATTCATTTTTCATAAAAAGACCTTATTTTGACTTATTCTCATGTATCGCTAACCATTGGACTCTTATTCGCTTTACTCTCGCCTACCTTAGCGGATGATTCCGTTACTCATAATGGCCGTTCGGGTGTTTATATTGGTGCAGGAGGATTGTACGCAATTGAAGATTTTGACTCCGGCCAAACAAATTTTGATAGTGCGGCAGGATTTAATTTACGTTTGGGATACCGTTTTTAACGGCTGATTTAACATGTAGCTGCATTCAACGGCGGCTTTCATGATTATAGAAAATAAAGTATCTGGAGAGCTATGAAGCGATTAACTAAATTTTCTACAATTTTATCCATTGGGATTTTTGTGGTACTCGCGTTAGTTATTTCTGGGTGCGGATCTTTGACGTCTATAGAAGGCTCAAAAAAAGCGCAACCAGAATTGGCAGAAAATATTTCCAGTTTTCCTACCAATATTGGTTTGCTTGATGAAAATGACCATGATTCAAAATTATTGTTTACCTCATTTCTTCCAAGAGAAATTTTTGGAAAAAATGAGGACAAAATTATATTTCTGAGAAATCTACACTTAAAAAGTCAAGAATGGGTTGTAGGAAGCTGGAGAAATATGAAACGAGGCGCTGTAGATGGCGCGAAACTTGGCTTTGAAGTCGGCCCAGATGTTTGTGCCACTTCTGTAATGGTTGCTCTAATTTCTTTACAAGTGGGCCTACTCGGTAATTTTGTAATGGTAAACCCACCCAGAGAACCGTTTGTTTTATGTGGCGTTGCAGCGGCCAGTGTTGGTTTTATACCAGGTGGTGTATTGGGCCCCATACTTTATCCCATTGAAAAACAAAAAACACATGAAGATGCTTCTTTTGTTAAGCAGATTCTTGTGCAGGATACTCCTTTTATTAAACAGACTATTGTGCAAGAAACTTGGGGGAATTTAATCAAGATGGGGCAAATTCAACGGGGCAATTCTCTTCAAGATAAAGGAGATCAGAGAAAGATTAACAATCCGTATGAAATATTTGAGTTTGGACAGAATACCCGTCCATTTGATGGTTTCGTTCAGATACAATCCATGCAACCCAAGCTCATCCATATACCCTGTTGGACTGCCGGACAAATGACACTTAGAAATATTGTTCAACTAACATTATTTGATAAAAACAAAGAAATGCTAATTGAGGAAAGAATTCAAATTGATGAAGGGCTCTATACGCTTGTGGAATGGTCTGCTAAAGAGGGGCTATTATTGAGAACACAGATGAAAAAAGCCCATCAAAGATTAGCCAAACAAATTGTTTCAAGTTTACAAGCTGCCCCAGATTCTTTGCCAAGCGAACATCATGTGTCTAGTCTATGCACTAAGGAATCGCAAAGTTTTCGGCACTAAAGCATCGCATTGATTTGTTGCAAAACCTCTTCATCCAACTCACCCGCTTCAGCACTTAAACGTAATCTGGACATTAAATAACTGTGATAGGCCTTGGCGAGATCGCGGCGTGCGGAATAGAGTTGTTGTTGCGCATTTAACACATCGACTTCGGTTCTTACGCCGACTTCTTGCCCCAACATGGTTGAGTCTAATTGGCTTTGGCTGGAAACCAAGGCTTGTTCCAGCGCTCTGACCTGGGCGATACCGTTGGTGACATTGAGATATTGCTGACGCACCTGCAGTGCATTTTGACGCCGCGTATCTTCCAGGTCGTGCAAGGCTCTGTCTCGGTTGGCCAACGCTTCACGTACACGTGATTGCACAGCAAACCCCTGAAACAGTGGCACATTTAGCTGAAGACCAACTGATTTTGAAGTAAGGTCTATGCCGCGACCGGTAAATGCACCACCCACACCGGTTTGGTCGCTATATTGCGCAACCAGGTCCAGCGTTGGGTAATGTTGTGCCCAGGCTTTTTTAGCTTCCTGGCGAGCAATTTCATAGGTCGCTTCTTGTATTTTCATGGTAAAGTTTTTTTCTGCGGCAACACTTACCCATTCATCCATATTGGCATAGCGCAAATTTAATAAATCGGTTGTTATTTCTCTTGAGCTGACAAGATATTCTGGAAAGCGGTCAATAATTCCCTGCAATGTGCGTTTTCGGATTTCCAATGCATTACGTGCAGCGATTTCCTGAGAAATGGTTAAATCAAAGCGTGCTTGCGCTTCATTGGTATCAACGATGGTTGATACACCGACTTCAAAATTTCGCTTGGCTTGTTCCAGTTGCTTGAGAATAGCTTGTATTTGGGCTTCAGCCACCTCAACATCAACTTGCGCATCTAAGACGTCAAAATAAGCTTGGGCTACACGTAGAATTAAGTCTTGTGCAGCAATAACAAATTGTGACTCTGCTCTTGATACTTCGGTTTTTGATTGCGCATAGATTATGAAATTTTCAACGCGGATAAGCGGCTGAGTCGCTGCAATGACTACACCACGGCTTTGAATCGTGACCTCAGAGCTCAGAGGCGTGTTAATTTTTTGTACCTGACGTGTACCCGTCAGGTTAATAGTGGGTAGAAAACCAGCCCTGCCTTGGATTGTTTTTTCCTGTGCAGCCACATACGCTGCCCGCGCTGATCGATATTGGGCATCCTGTTGCAATGCTTCCTGATAAATATCCATCAAATTTGCAGCGTATAGTGCGGTATGTGTCGTCATACCCAACAACAAGACAAACAAGAGTTGCGATATTTTCATATTGATTGATGACTATTTTTTGGAGCTGCAGCGGATAAAACAGATAAATCAGTTGCCCCTAAAATTAATCGATTAATCAAAATGTAAACCTTTCAGGCTGCTGTGCATTACTGAGTTCTACCGTACTGGTTTCAAATAGTTTTTTGGTGCTGAATTCACCTGGTGCGGTACAGGTAACTATGAGCGCATCCATGACCGGTTCTTCACCAACAATTGCAAATAAGCGTCCACCCGGATTCAGGTTGTTCTGAAATGCTTCGGGTAATACAGGCGTGGAGCCTGTTATTACAATCACATCATAGGGTTCATACTTTGCCCAGCCTTGTGCGGCATCGCCTTGCTCTAAGGTAACATTTGCAATGTCGTGCGCAGCCAGATTGTTCTCTGCCATGGTTTTTAATTCAGGTACGATTTCAACACTGTAAACATATGCGCCTTTTTCAGCCAGCAAAGCCGTCAAGTAGCCACTGCCGCTGCCGACTTCCAAAATCTTATCAGTTTTTTTTATGTAGAGTTCCTGTAGAATGCGTGCTTCCATTTTGGGCGCAAGCATGACTTGGCCATGACCCAGCGGAATTTCCATATCGACAAAAGCCATGTCATGATAAGTTGTCGGAACAAATTCCTCGCGACGTAATTTGTATAATAGATTAAGTACTTCATCATCCAGCACGCTCCAAGTGCGAATTTGCTGGGTTACCATATTGGATCGGGTTTCTTCGAGATTCATATTCTTACTTTCAAATTAATTGACAGACTTGCAATTATTTCACATTTCCATTAGCTTCACAGCATCAGCTAGGGGTCCGTACCAGAAATATCTGGATTTTCGGTGAGATAGTCCCTTAATACCTGACGCGGATAATGCCGCCGTAGGGAAGCTGGGACTTATCCTCCCGCTCTTTATGGCATCTTAAGGAGCATACAAATGAGTAGCACAATTTTAAATAAACAAATTTTTTCTAACACCACTGCCCAAGTTGATGAGGCAGCGGTTAAACCATTACCCAATTCTCGTAAAATCTATATACAAGGTTCCCGCCCGGATATCCAGGTACCGATGCGTGAGATCAAGCAAGCTGATACGACAACCAGTAACGCTGCTGAGAAAAACCCACCGATCTGGGTGTATGACACGTCCGGCCCTTATACCGATCCCACGGTAACAATCGATATTCGTTCAGGGTTACCGGCGTTGCGTGAAAAGTGGATACAAGAGCGGGATAATACCGAATTATTATCCGGACTCAATTCAGTTTATGGCAAGCAACGTCTGAATGACCCTAATCTTGTCGACATGCGTTTTAATTTACAGCGTAAACCTCGGTGTAGCAAGGCGGGCATGAATGTGACGCAAATGCATTATGCGCGTCGCGGCATTATTACGCCGGAGATGGAATTTATCGCGATTCGTGAAAATCAGCGTTATGAAGCATTTACAGCGGAAAATCACGACTTGTTTACGCGTCAGCATCCCGGGCAGGATTTTGGTGCATCGCTACCACAAAAGATTACAGCGGAATTTGTGCGCGATGAAGTTGCGCGTGGGCGTGCAATTATTCCCGCCAACATTAACCATCCCGAAGCAGAGCCGATGATTATCGGGCGTAATTTTCTGGTAAAGATTAACGCGAATATCGGCAATTCCTCATTGGGTTCGAGTATTCAGGAAGAAGTTGAAAAAATGACCTGGTCGATTCGTTGGGGCGGGGATACGGTTATGGATCTATCCACCGGCAAGAATATTCATGAAACACGCGAATGGATTATTCGTAACAGTCCGGTGCCGATTGGTACGGTTCCTATTTATCAGGCGCTGGAAAAGGTAGACGGCAAAGCTGAAGATCTGACCTGGGAAATTTTCCGTGACACACTAATTGAGCAAGCCGAACAAGGCGTCGATTACTTTACCATCCACGCCGGTGTACGTTTGGCGTATGTGCCGATGACAGCCAAGCGCATGACAGGCATTGTTTCGCGCGGTGGTTCCATCATGGCCAAATGGTGTCTGTCACATCATGAAGAAAGCTTTCTTTATACGCACTTTGAAGACATCTGCGAAATCATGAAGGCGTATGATGTCAGCTTTTCACTGGGTGATGGGCTGCGTCCCGGTTCAATTTATGACGCCAATGACGAAGCGCAATTTGCTGAGTTGAAGACCCTCGGTGAATTAACCAAAATTGCCTGGAAACATGATGTGCAGACCATGATTGAAGGGCCGGGCCATGTGCCGATGCATCTCATCAAGGAGAATATGGATTTGCAATTGGAACATTGCGATGAGGCGCCTTTTTACACACTGGGGCCGCTCACAACAGATATCGCGCCTGGTTATGATCACATTACTTCTGCCATTGGTGCCGCTATGATTGGCTGGTACGGCACGGCGATGTTGTGTTATGTCACACCGAAGGAGCATCTTGGTTTGCCGGATAAAGACGATGTCAAAGACGGTATTATCACGTATAAAATTGCCGCACATGCCGCAGATCTGGCAAAGGGCCATCCGGGCGCGCAGATCCGGGATAATGCGTTGTCAAAAGCACGTTTTGAATTCCGCTGGGAAGATCAATTTAATTTGAGTCTTGATCCTGACAAAGCATTACAATTTCACGATGAGACCTTGCCGCAGGAAGGTGCTAAAGTTGCGCATTTCTGTTCCATGTGCGGCCCGCATTTCTGCTCTATGAAAATTACTCAGGATGTGCGAGACTATGCAGCCAAACAAGGAGTTAGCGAGAATGAAGCATTGAAACAGGGTATGGAAGAGAAATCTGAGGAATTTAAGAAAACCGGTTCTGAAATTTATAGCAAACTATAATCATCTTCTCATAGGCGTAACTCATTCATATGGATCCTACGTTATTACTTAAGGCATTAATTCTTGGTATTGTTGAAGGGTTAACGGAGTTTTTGCCGATCTCTTCCACGGGCCACCTTATTTTGGTGGGTGACTTGCTGGATTTTAATGATGAAAAAGGCAAAGTTTTTACCATTGCCATTCAACTGGGCGCCATTTTGGCGGTATGTTGGGAGTATCGCAGTAAGATCGGTGATGTAGTGGCCGGTGTCGGTTCAGACAAAGCCGCCAATCGTTTTGTCTTGAATCTGTTGATTGCCTTTATGCCTGCGGCCATTTTGGGCTTATTGTTCATTGATATCATCAAGCAATACCTGTTTAATCCTGTATCCGTCGCTACGGCATTGGTTGTTGGTGGGGTGCTGATTTTATGGGCTGAGCGCAGGGATCATGTGATTGAAGTGGATCAAGTCGATGACATGGGCTGGAAACATGCGTTAAAAGTGGGGTGTGCGCAATGTTTGGCTCTGATACCAGGCACATCACGTTCCGGTGCCACCATCATAGGCGGTTTACTTTTTGGTTTATCACGTAAGGCGGCCACCGAGTTTTCATTTTTTTTGGCCATCCCGATCATGTTTGCAGCAACGTTTTATGATGTGTATAGAAATCGAGAGATTTTGGAATATAGTGATTTCAGCATGTTTGCCGTAGGTTTTATTGCCGCATTTTTCAGCGCATTACTGGCGGTACGCGCCTTAATACGCTTTATCAGTAATCATGATTTTACTGTGTTTGCCTGGTACCGTATCGTGTTTGGCATCGTTATTCTGCTAACGGCTTATACGGGTGTTATCTCTTGGTCAGAAGCGTGATTTAACTCTGTTCCCACGGCAAGTTGGCCACTTTCCAGCCTGACAGCGTACCACGGTGACCGGTTTCATCCTTGTCGCCCTCAAAGCCTTCCAGCACATTGTAACAATCCGTAAAACCTGATTGTGTGGCAATGGTGGCGGCATGGTTAGAACGTGCACCACTGCGACAAATAAATAGCACGGTTGTGCTTTTATCAACGCGGCTGGATAGCTGATCCAGAAAATTTGAGTTTGGTTGCATGCCGGGATACGTGCGTAATTCGATTTCGACCGCACTCGGTATGCGTCCAACCCAATCTAATTCAGCATTGGAGCGGATATCTACAATTTGTGCGTCGGGCGCTTTTTGCATCAACTTATAGGCCTCGGCAGGAAGTAAAGCCCCGCGATAGGGCAAATCCAAATTTTTGCCGCGTTGTTGTGCTCTTTCCAGTATTTCTGTTGTGGTTTCTTCCATCACTGTTTATCCAGTTGTTGTAAATCGTGTCAAAATTTTGGTATTTTTCTAGCCGTGGTGTATTGACCTTATAATAACGCATCAATAAGTACAACATCATAAACCCTATTACACCTTATGGAAAAAATTCGTTTATCAAAACTCATGTCAGAACAAGGCATATGTTCGCGTCGGGAAGCGGATAAATATATTGAACGTGGCTGGGTATTTGTTGATGGTGAGCGGATATCAGAACTGGGCACAAAGATTTACCCAACTCAGAAAATCAAGCTCGATAAAGCGGCACAAGCGCAACAGCTTGGTTATGTAACTATTTTAATTAACAAACCCATCGGTTATGTTTCAGGCCAGCCGGAACCAGGTTATCGACCTGCTGTCAACTTAATCAATCGGGAATCCCAATTTATTGACCAGCGTTTTCCACAACGTTTTAGCCCGATGCATTTAAAAAATCTGGCACCGGCCGGCAGGCTGGATATTGATTCCCAAGGATTGCTAATCCTGACGCAGGATGGGCGCATCGCCAAACAACTCATTGGTGCCGATTCGCAAATTGAAAAGGAATATTTGGTGCGAGTGGCAGGAACCTTGCCCAAAGAAAAACTGGCATTATTGAATTTTGGCCTGAACCTGGATGGAAAAGCATTGAAACATGCAAAAGTAAGCTGGCAAAATCAGGATCAACTGAGTTTTATTTTAAGAGAAGGCAAAAAACGCCAGATTCGTCGCATGTGTGAATTAGTGGATTTACAGATTACCGGATTAAAACGTGTGCGAATTGGCAAGATTAAATTGGGTAATTTGCCCGAAGGAAATTGGCGGTATTTGCGAGAAGGTGAAAGTTTTTAATTTTGCGGCTTTTTGGTAAAACAAGAGAGGTTCAGATGCATCAGCGTTTACACGTTGTTCTCAATATTTCTCCAGATAAACTCCTATATTATTACGAAGGCGAGGTTAATGCTGTTGTGGCGAAGACAACGGATGGCCGTACGATACGATTTCCGGCCAATGTTTTGCGTTCGGTGGTGCAAAAAGATGGGGTACATGGTACCTTTGAGCTTGTTTTCGATAGAAATCATAAGTTTGTGTCGATCCGCCGCGTGGGTGATTAAAATATTACAGGGCGCTTCTAAAAATTCAGAGTTCGCCCAAATGCAAGGCGCGGAAAAAGTTTTGCAGCGCAGCATATGTTTGATATGACAGCAATAAATTTTTTCTGTAACACAGCAGTTGGAATGAAATCTGGATTTTTAGAAGTGCCCTACAGATACAATCCCCGCTTTCATTGCTGGAAAGCGTGCGTTAAACTTTCCATTCATTTCGCTTCCAATCAAAAAAGATTAAACAAATGGCCCAATATGTAATGTCAATGCTCCGCGTGAGCAAGATCGTTCCTCCCAAGCGTCAAATTATTAAGAATATTTCGCTCAGTTTTTTCCCCGGTGCAAAGATCGGTTTGCTGGGGCTGAACGGTTCCGGTAAATCCACCGTGCTGCGCATCATGGCAGACGAAGACAAGGAATATGACGGCGAGGTGCAGCGTTTGCCCAATATCCGCATTGGTTACTTGCCGCAGGAGCCGCAATTGAATCCTGAGCATAACGTGCGCCAGGAAGTGGAGGAAGCCCTGGGTGAAGTGATGCAAGCACAAAAAAAACTGGATGATGTGTATGCCGCATACGCTGAAGAGGGTGCCGACTTTGATGCATTGGCCGAAGAGCAGGCGCGTCTGGAAGCCATTCTCGCCACTGCGGGCAGTGATACCGAACACCAGATGGAGATTGCCGCTGATGCGTTGCGTTTGCCGCCATGGGATGCGCAGATCAAGAATCTGTCTGGTGGAGAAAAACGCCGCGTCGCGTTGTGCAAATTGCTGCTGGAAAAGCCGGACATGTTGCTGCTGGATGAACCGACCAATCACCTTGATGCCGAATCAGTGGAATGGCTGGAACAGTTCCTGGTGCGCTTTCCGGGCACCGTGGTGGCGGTGACGCATGACCGTTACTTCCTCGATAATGCCGCTGAGTGGATACTCGAGCTCGACCGTGGCCATGGCATTCCGTGGAAGGGCAACTACTCAAGCTGGCTGGAACAAAAAGAAGCGCGGTTGGAACAGGAAAATAAGCAAATCGATGCGCACATGAAGGCGATGAAGCAGGAACTGGAATGGGTACGGCAAAACCCGAAAGGACGCCAAGCCAAATCGAAAGCGCGTCTCGCCCGTTTTGACGAACTTAATTCACAGGATTACCAGAAGCGCAATGAAACGCAGGAAATCTTTATTCCCGTCGGTGAGCGACTGGGCAATGAAGTTATCGAGTTTAACGATGTTTCCAAAGCGTACGGCGACCGGCTGTTGATTGACAATTTGAGCTTTAAAGTACCGCCCGGTGCAATCGTCGGTATTATCGGCCCGAACGGCGCGGGTAAATCCACCTTATTTAAATTAATCACCAGCAAAGAACAGGCGGATTCCGGCGAAGTGAAAATTGGTCCCACGGTCAAGATCGCGCATGTCGATCAAGCGCGTGATGCATTGGAAAATGACAAAACGGTTTTCGATGCCATTTCCGGTGGCAATGACATTCTCACGGTAGGCAAATATACTACCCCGGCACGCGCTTATCTCGGACGTTTCAACTTCAAAGGCGGCGATCAGCAAAGAATCATCGGCCAGCTTTCCGGTGGAGAGCGTGGACGTCTGCATCTGGCGCAGACGCTCATTTCAGGTGGTAACGTGTTGTTACTGGATGAACCCTCCAATGACCTCGACGTGGAAACCCTGCGTGCACTGGAAGATGCGCTGTTGGAATTTGCCGGCTGTGTACTGGTCATCTCCCACGACCGCTGGTTCCTAGACCGCATCGCCACGCATATCCTGGCAGCAGAAGGCGAATCACAATGGACATTCTTCAACGGCAATTACCAAGAATACGAAGCGGATAAGAAGAAGCGTCTGGGCGAAGAAGGTGCCAAACCGAAGCGAATTCGCTATAAACCGATCAGTCGATGATGGTTAACATGCACACTAGGAGGCTGTCCGAGAATAGAATAATCTACTGCGGAAAAGCCATTTTGGTCATATTTCCCGATAATTTTCGTTAAATAGAACAACTATGCGCCTCAAATGATCAAAAAATCTGCCTCAAAATGGCTTTCCCTCGCTACGATTACTATTCTCGGACAGCCTCCTAG
>JAJFJK010000155.1 GCA_021774075.1 Nitrosomonas sp.
AAATAGCACGCAGCACATTCGCTGAAAGAGATTTTTCAATGACATCAGGATGAGCCACAACCTGATACTGCCTATTTGCTTGGACTTCGCCAATGACAAATAGATAGCATAGAAATACTATAAAACAACAGGTTATGTTAAGTTTGTACATTTATAGCTCATCAGAATGCATACTTTTCGGTAGTCACTGAAGCCCAACAAATAATGCTACAGAAGCTAAGGTTGTTATTCAAAAGAATGGTAATGCTTACCGTGATCCGTCACCACTTCCCAAGCATCACGATACCTATCATGCATTTTATCTAAGACACCAGTTATTTTCTTAAAGTAAGGTCGACGTAAACCATGATAGTCAGTTAACGGACCCACAGGGTCAAGATCTGAACCAGTAAGACCTAATAACCTATTCAGCGAAGGGTCCATAACCGACACCCAATTTTTGATATTGTGTTGTGCAGATATACGCACGATGCCGACAACGAGCGACAAACCAAGATTAGGAAAACGTCGCCGTTCAGTAACAATCTTTTTTTTACTGCCTTCTTCCATTGTCGTATTGCTACGGCGATCAGCCCTACGCCGAACATAACGGTCCAGAATAACAAAACGTGAGATTTCAGCCGTATGAGGGCGGGACAGTTTATTTATATCAAGTAGTTCAGGATCAAACTTGGTATGCAGCTCAATAGGAAACAGTTTTTCAGGATTTGATGGATCAAACATTATCAAGCGTACAGTACCCATAAAATTACCTGTTGCACGATGTTGTAAGAGTATATGACAGGAATGATGATCATAACTGTCACTTTCTAAACCATCAGGATATTGTGCGATATCGAAGCCAGGAAGCCGCTGCTCAACACACAATACCTGAAAACGTATACGGAAAACTTCTTGTAATAACTCTGGCGTATCAGCGATTACAATTTCAAAATACTTATGAAAAGCTTCATACAAGTCACTCATAATTTCTAGAAACCTCAGGATATAAATGGAGTAAGCACTATCCACAGCTAGATTAACGTAAGCAGTCATTATGAGCATTCCTGGCATTTGCCACGTTGTTCATACGCATAGTTACCTGCACGTCCGATCTCCAATTTTCCAACGGTTCTAGGAAACACCCACCCTTTCTAAACGCACCACCTCAATGCGCTTTACTTACATTTGGGTAACAACGAATACTTTCTGTACCGTCAGACTCATGGTCATTTGTATTATTTTTTTATACTTTACGTCAGTATTGACTGTACCAAAAAATATACGTGTTTCATTATTCTTCCAAGCTCTAAAAAAAACGTTAATTCATAACGTTGCTCCAACTCCAGACCCATATCGGGTACACCGCATGCAATTATATTAAACTTGAAAGATAATTGATACTAAGAAATATAATCAATAAGTTGCCCTGTAAATTAGTTGTAAATAAATCCAGCCTACAGTTATGGCGCTATAAAACGAAGCCCCCAAACTAATATCAGTATTTTAACTGGGGCACATCAACAGCAGCCACATATGGCTCACCCAAATCAAGCGCAACTGCTTCGTGCGTCAATCGACCATGACAAACATTAAGCCCATTGCGTAAGTGGTCATCTTCCCGTAACGCCTTTTTGTAACCCTTATCAGCAAATGCCAAAACAAACGGCAGTGTAGCATTGTTCAAAGCAAAGGTGGCAGTGCGGGCAACCGCTCCGGGCATATTGGAAACACAATAGTGCACAACACCATCAAGCGTGTAAATGGGATCAGCAAATGTGGTTGGCTTTGAGGTAGCAAAGCAACCACCTTGATCAATAGCCACGTCCACCAACACAGCACCACGACACATACGTCCAACTATTTCACGACACACCAGTTTGGGTGTCGCAGCCCCTGGCACCAGTACTGCACCAATCACGAGATCTGCTGTTGTCACATGTTCTTCTAGTGCATCAACAGTAGAAAATATGGTGTTAAGTCTGGAACCATACTGATAATCAAGCTGCTGCAGCCGATGTATTGATTTATCCAACACCGTAACATGCGCTTCCATCCCCATCGCAACACGTGCCGCATTGGTGCCAACAACACCGCCACCGATAATAACCACACGTGCAGCTGGCACACCAGACACACCACCAAGCAACATGCCACGACCACCTTGATTCATCTCAAGCGTATGCGCGCCTGCTTGGATCGACATACGGCCCGCAACTTCACTCATTGGTGCAAGCAATGGTAGCCCACCGTATTGGTCCGTCACAGTTTCATAAGCAATCGCAACACAACCCGATTCCATTAATGCCTGAGCTTGTTTTGGATCAGGCGCGAGGTGCAAATAAGCAAACAAAATCTGCCCTTCACGCAGCAATGCAAATTCAGATGGTTGCGGTTCCTTCACTTTAACAATCATCTCAGCACTGGCAAAAACTTCTTCCACTGTATCGACAACTGTTGCGCCAACTTTATGGTATTGATCATCACTCAGGTCAATCTCAGAACCCGCATTTTTCTGTACTATTACCTGATGACCATGAACAACCAACTCACGTACTGAAGCAGGTGTCAGCCCAACACGAGATTCGTGCGTTTTAATTTCTTTTGGCACACCGATGCGCATGGGAATCTCCAATAAAAGTAAATATACTGCCAAAAAGGGGTTTGTCATTGTGACAAAAGTCACACACCACATCGAAATTATCAGATATAATTTAAACGAGACCGCTAAGGCTTTGAAAGCATGAATACTCTCTTTGTAAGCGGTGCTTAATTGCTTCTCTCCCTTGCTCGGTCATTACACATGTAAGTGACCGTTTTTTTGCGATGACGCAGATAATCAGCAATTCATCAGATAATGCCGCCATTCGCACCAATATCCTGCCCGGTCACCCATCTTGCTTCATCACTGACAAGAAACAAAACAATTTGAGCAATATCATCGACTTCACCAATACGCCCCAATGAGGCCATGGTTTTCATGCGATTGATATCTTCTTCTGTTTTACCCGCTCTAAATAATTCGGTATAAACAGGTCCTGGCGAAACCGTATTCGCAGTAATCCCTTTCTCACCGATTTCACGTGCAAAAATACGTGTAAGTTGTTCAACAGCGCCTTTTGTTGCGGCATACGGACCATATTTGGGTAGCATCAAACGTGTTACCGTACTGGATATATTGACGACTCGCCCATTATCTGCAAGTCTTGTGGCTGCTTCACGTAAGGTATAAAAAACACTCTTGAGATTGACATCAACAATCTGATCAAACTCATCATCCTGCATTTCAGCTATTTTCTTAAAAATGAGAATGCCCGCATTATTGACCAATATATCAACACAGTTAAAACGTTGAATGGCTTCATCAAATAACCGGCGTACTGCGATAGGGTCACTGACATCCGCTTGAACGACAAGGCATTCTCCGCCAACATTAGAAATTGCAGCACAAACTTTATCTGCGGCCTGTTTGTTTTTTACATAATTAACAATTACTTTTGCCCCAGCATTGGCCAGGGTCAGCGCAATCTCAGAACCAATACCTCTTGAAGCGCCAGTAACAATTGCAACTTTTCCATGCAGCGTTTTCATAATTGCGTTTGCCTTGACTACAAATTTTTATTAAATTATTCGCTACTTTTTTGCGCACCATGATTACTCAAAAATTCTACAATTTTTCTATGATTGTGTTTCTGCGCCCAGTGTAGCGCGTTTTCACCTTGTTCATTTTTTATTCTGGGGTCTGCACCATTGTTGACTAATAGTGACACAGCATCATAGTGATTACCTCTAGCCGCCATCATAATTGCTGTTGTACCATTATCAGATGTCGAATTAATTTCTGCGCCACCATTCAACAGTAATTGCATTACACCAAGATGACCATTAGAAGCCGCATATAATAAAGGATTCCAACCATTATGGTTTATTTCCGCACCTTTGATATAAAGCTGCTTAACCATTTCAGTCAAGCCATGATAGCTGGCCAGCATAATAGCTGTTTCACCATATTTGTTGCGCAAGTCCAGTTTAGCGTCCGCATGCAGCAGTAGTTCAGCAAGTTTGAGATTCTCTGTTTGTGCCGCGACCATCAAAGGCGTATAGCTTCGTCTGTTGGGTGTATTTGGATCAGCACCTCTGGCAAGAAACTTGGACACATCGGATAAATTATTACTCTCAACCGCCCATAAAAAGTTTTTTTGAGCGCCAGCAAAAGCATTTGCCGACCAACAAAAACAAGCAGCCAGAATAAATAAGCATAGCAAACGAATTTTAATTAGCATGTAAACCCTCTCTAGAAAGTTTAAATAAGTTAGCAAAATTGTTGGTTGTAGCCGTTGCAATTTCTTCCAAATCGACCGCTCTTAACCGCGCAATTTCTTCCGCCACATGACGTACGAATGCCGGTTGATTCATCTTACCGCGAAAAGGTACTGGCGCAAGATACGGTGAGTCCGTCTCGATTAACATTCTGTCTAATTGGATTTTTTTGGCAACTTCTTTCAATGCTAACGCATTCTTAAATGTTACTATCCCGGAAAAAGAGATATAAAAATTCATTTCTATGGCTTTTTGCGCAACATCCCAGCTTTCAGTAAAACAATGCATCACACCACCAATCTGATCAGCACCTTCTTCTCGCATAATCCGCAGCGTATCTTCAGCAGCTGAACGTGTATGAATTATAAGCGGTTTATTGCATTGCCGGGCAGCACGAATATGCTGGCGAAAACGTTCACGTTGCCATTCAAGGTCCCCTGTTAGGCGAAAATAGTCCAACCCAGTCTCACCAATCGCTATGATCTTTGGATGCGCTGCCAACGCCACCAATTGTGCAGCATCAGGTTCTATTTGATTTTCATAGTCTGGGTGCACACCAACCGATGCAAATAAATTTTTATGCTGATCTGCCAAGGCAAGTACACGCGGAAAATCCTGCAAATTCACGCTGACACACAGTGCATGCGTGACCTCATTTTCTTGCATCTTGCGCAACAATTCATCCAAATTACTTGCAAGATCAGGAAAATCCAGATGACAATGTGAGTCAATAAACATAATAAATTAGATAGTTAGTGTTTCCCCCGAATTGCATCTGCCCAACAATTCGGTGTTTCAAATAAACGTACCTGTTCTAATTGCAGATGATTACCATAGCTATCTTGATACGCTTCATCTAAAATATCAAATGCGATTAAGGCTAGGTTTTCTGCGGTCGGCTGCACATCCAGCACAATGGTTTTATGATCTCCCAGGGATTGCAAGAATTGTAATACACGCGTATCACCCGAATAAACCAGAAAAGCGTGATCCCATTTATCGACCAATACAGACTTGGCAATGCGCTTGACTTCAGAGAAATCCATCACCATACCTTGCTCAGCCACACCTTGGTCGGCGATAATGTCACCCGATAGTGTAATTTCAATCACATAACGATGCCCATGCAAATGACGACACTGGCTATTATGCGTTGAAATACGGTGACCAGCATCAAATTCCAGTTTACGTGTGATTAACATACATGTGATTTTAACATTGCGATATATTTTTGCGGGATTGTACCATTGCAACAGACTTCCAACCTATTGAATACATCTGACCATAATCGCGACAAAGTGGGCTTGACCTATGTTTATCCCGTTGTGTCACGTCGTGCGGGTGGCGTCTCAGTGGGTATTAACCTAAATCCCAATAACGCTTGTAACTGGCGTTGCGTTTATTGCCAAGTACCTGATCTTAAACGTGGCAGTGCACCAAACATTAACCTGTCAACGCTTGAAACTGAGTTGCGCGGTTTTTTGCATGAATTAGTAAATGGCAGTTTCATGCAGGAACAAGTACCCGCTGAAGCAAGACACATCCATGACATCGCCTTGTCTGGCAACGGCGAACCCACCAGCGCGAAAGAATTTGAACAAGTCATTGAACTGATTGGGCATGTAAAAAATGATTTTGATTTGCCCAAAAACCTTAAACTGGTACTGATTACTAATGGCAGCTTAATCCAGCGACAGTCCGTACAAACCGGTTTAAAACGCATGGCAAAATTAAATGGCGAAGTGTGGTTCAAATTTGATCGTGCATTGCCGGATGAAAGACAGCGCATCAATAATACACAAATGAGCCTAAAACAAATTCGCAAGCATATAGCACTAGCGGCCTCATATTGCCCAACCTGGCTACAAACCTGCGTATTCCAAATGGATGGCGCTCCTCCCTCAGAACAAGAAACAACAGCTTACTTGGAATTTATAGGTAGCTTAAAACATGATGGTGTGCCACTGCAAGGCGTCTTATTGTATGGATTAGCACGCCCTTCAATGCAACCTGAGGCCGCCATCTTAACTAAAGTTAACGAAAAATGGATGAACTCCTTCAGTGCCAGGATCCAGGTATTGGGCCTTAGTGTAAAATCGAGCCCTTAGTCTCTTATCAGTTAAAAGATGTCAAATTATGACAAGAATGTTGCGTGCATCGAGTATTGACAAGGGTTTTCGCGATGGAAATTTTGTCAACTTTTTGGTTCCGGCTCGTCCGGTTTAGGAACTGCCAACTAATTCACAAACCAATGTCTGACGGCTAAATCCTTCATCTTACCGTTATCAATCCTGGCAATAGCTCTTGCTTACAGATCAACCGTTGCAATAATACAACAACAAGAATTTTCAAAACAAAAAATGCCAGATACACACCCAACATATAATATCGTTATTTTTCAAAATGTTATACAATTAACCCCTTCAAAACCACAGTCTTAATCAGCCAACTTTAGATTTCCCATACAAAAACAGCCCATTTTAAACGTTTAAGAAATTTTGGTTCGGGTAGAATCATCACTGTCTTCCACTCACTTAGTTCGTTGTTTTGACAAATTATTACTAAACCCCTGATACAGGAAAAAGGCAATTCAGCATAATAATTCATGATAAAAACAACACACACTGCTATGTATAAAACTTTCTCTTTTAGTTTACAACTCCTTACTCTCGCCAGCTTACTGTTACTGAGTGTTCCTACTGCCAGCGCAGAGGATCCAATTAATATTTTTAAAAACGGCAAATTCTACGGTGATTTGCGTTATCGTTATGAACATGTGGATCAGTCTGGGTTTTCCAACGACGCCACAGCCTCAACTTTACGTTCACGTTTTGGTTTAGTCACGGGCGAATATAAAAACTTTCAGGCATCCGTGGAGCTGGATACAATCGGCACAATCGGTACCAGCCGTTACAATAGTACTATCAATGGCAAGAGCCAGTTTCCTGTGGTTGCTGACCCAAGAACTAATGAATTGAATGCCCTATGGCTCGCCTGGAACGGCATACCGGATACAAATGTCAAACTTGGCCGCCAACCAATTAACCTAGACAATCATAGATTTATTGGAACAGTTGCTTTCAGGCAGAATGATCAAACCTATGATGCCGTTACAGTTAATAACAGAAGCATCGAAAACCTTCATCTCTTCTACAGCTATACAGATCAAGTCAATCGAGTATTCGGGCATAAGCACCAAGCCGGCGTATTGAATGCTGATATACATATGGGTAGAGCTGAATATGAATTTCTTCCCAACCAAAAGATCATTGCCTATTCATACTGGCTTGACTTTAACAGGCTCTTAGCTACAAGCCCATCATCCAAAACCTATGGTTTAAGAATAACTGGTAATGCACCCGTTACCAATGAAATCAGCGTCATATATCAGGCTGAAGGTGCCAGACAGCATGACCTCGGCAATGCTGTTAATGATTACAGCGTCTCCTATTACCATATTTCACCCGGTATAGCGTGGAAATCTTTCACATTCGAGGCAGGTATCGAATCACTGGGTAGCAATGGTGTCAGTTCCTTCAGCACACCGCTGTCAACACTGCATAAACATAACGGTTGGGCAGATAAATTTCTGGTAACACCAGTCAAAGGTTTACAAGATCGCTATCTTAAAGCTACATATCAAGTCTCAGGGATCAACAAATGGCTTGACAGCACGCTTGTTCAATTGTTCTACCATGACTTTAACGCGGTAAAAGGCAATGAAAATTATGGTACTGAATGGAATTTTGATATCACCCGTGTCTTTACCGAAAAGGAAATGATGCCGCTGCCCTACATGAAGCAGTGGTCAGTGGGTGTAAGATATGCGGATTATAATGCGCAGGATAATTTTAATCCATCGGCTTCCCCAACGGCAGCTACAGCAGCTGTTGATACAAGAAAAGGATGGATTACATTAGGCGCTAGATTCTAGACCACCACCCTTCCCACACAACAAAAGAACCAGCATTTCTTCAGAAATACTGGTTCTTTTGTTTTTACGGTAGCGCTAGAAAAACTAAATAATAGAGAAGTTCTCACCATCTTAAGGCTCAGTTGAAGCAAGCAAGAAACCTTTAACAAGATCAACCTGCTGACTATCCATTAATACCGGCGCATGACCGATTCCAGGCAGATTAACAACAGTTGCTCTTGTACCACGAATTTTCATTTCTTCTGCAGTTCTATCACTTAAAACATCAGAATCTGCGCCACGTAAAACAAATGTAGACGCTGTTAATTGATCCCAATACGCCCATAAATCTATATCTTTCAGCACGTGCGCCTTGAAACTGACAGAGACTTTAGGGTCATAACGAAAGCCATAACTTCCGTCACTGAATTCACGAACACTATGAACCGTCATATGATGCCATTGCGCTTCAGTCAACGGACCAAATGGTGCCGATATTTTTTTTATATAGTCTTCCAGTTCATCAAAACTAGTGAAACGTATATCTTTACCCACATATTCCGACATTCTTGATAATGCAGACATCGGAATCAACGGGCCAATATCACTCATAACTAATTTATTTATAGGAACAGGAATATCTGGCTGAATCGCTAATACCATACCGATTAGCCCACCCATTGAAATACCAACCCAATCCAGCGTGATATTCGTACTATACTGCGCTTTGATATGCGCAAGTAGAGCAGCAGCATCCGAAAGATATAATGGGTAATAATCATAATCTTCAGCATCCTCAAGCCAGTCGCTTTGACCGCGCCCGACTACATCGACACAAATAACACGGAAATTTTCAGCGAGTGAGCGCGCTAAATAATCAAAATCACGACAATTACGCGTAAGTCCATGCACACAGATAACAACATGTGGGTTCTCCGGATCACCCCAATCTGTATAAGCAATTTGATGCGGCTTCTTCGTTTCGCCATTAACTGAAGGTGTTGGCACCAGTAGTCGCTTAATAGATATCGTCATAATCTCCACCAGATTGTTTATAACCACCTTATTTATAACGCCCAAAGATAATATAACTGAATGTAAAAAACCGTATTCAATTCATTAGCTGTAAAATTAACTCAGCATATATTTATCAATTGCGTGCCACAAAGTCATTCTCCACCCAGGAAAGAATCATGCCAACTTTTATAATTAATTGAGCTCCCTTAATGTTTTTCCTCAAACAAACGATAATATAGGTATCGGTTAAAGTAAACTGTCACAATTTTGCTACAAGGCTGAAATAAAGTTTGCATAGAACATATATTTCCACTGGCTGCCAATATGCAAAAATTGAGAACCCCAAATGTAAGGTATGACTACAAATAGATATGTTAGTGAAAATTACTGAATAAGTGTGTGTTAAAAATCACAGACATAAGATCTCATTGAGATTAAATTAAACATGTATGAAAAAAATCGGAATATATTTTTATGACAATGTAGTGGTAAAGTTTGTATAGAACTTGCACAGCCAATAAATACCGTGTACGAATTTTGTAGTTTTAATTTGAGCGAACTATCTAAGCAACTCCAGCCATCGACTTTTAAATTTATCGGGGGGTACCCAATGAAACTATCTGAACTTTACTGGCATCGCTTCACACCATTACACCTTCTGTTATGGCCATTGAGCATATTGTTCGGAATATTCTTGTTACTACGAAAATTTTGCTACTGGCTGGATATCTTTCCATCTGTCAAGTTACCCGTACCTGTCATCGTTGTAGACAGCATCACAACTGAAGATGGTGGAAAAACACCACTGATTCTATGGCTTGTTGATTTCTTACAGTCACGTGGACTACGTCCCGGAATCGTAACACGTGGATCCTCTGATAATCCAGGCACACCCATGGCTGTCACCGATGCAAGCGACCCAACTGTTGTTGGCGGCAAAATACTGCTGCTAGCAAAACGTTGTGGACATAGCTGCCCAATCTGGGTTGGAGATGACCGTGCAGCAGCAGCTCAGACACTACTGTATGAAAACCCAAACTGTAATGTGATTATCTGTAATGATGGCTTACAATGTCATCGCTTAGAACGCGACATGGAAATTGTTGTTGCAGATTTCAGCGAACAAAGCCTTGGCAACGGGTTAATGCTCCCCGCCGGACCGTTACGTGAAAGTCTTGACCGCCTGGAAAAAGTTGATGCGGTTGTAACGAATGGCAAAGAATTGGAACATATTGACAGCAGCGACTGGGCACCGACTTTTGACATGAAGCTGGTGAGCGAGACCATTTACAATGTGTCAGAACCCAGCAATTGCCAGCTTACTACGGACTTACAAGATAAACGGCTGAACGCGATTGCGGACTTTGATAACGCTCAGTGTTTCTTTGATTATATCCAACAAGCGGGACTTAATGCAGAGCTGCAATCTTTTGCAGAAGATCACCGCTTTGTTCCACAAGATCTCGATTATCCTGAAGCAGAGGCGATACTGATGCCCGAGGAAAATGCCATACAATGTTCTGAGTTCGCAGATAACAAACTATGGGCATTACCTGTTGAAGCATGGGTTAATAATCAACTAAAAGCATTAGTTATCAGAAAGCTAAGAAAGCATATAACCGATGGCGAAGCACTTGATGATATGGCTTATCCACAATGCAAAAAAATTGTTGATTAGATACCAAAGTCTTCAATCAATAGCATAAAGCCACTATTTCTTATTTGAGATACTTGCCGCCTTCTTTGGGAATACCGCTAAAAATGTTTTATAGGTCAAGGTCAGATGCGGAATCAATAGATAAAGCGGCATACGTATCCTGTGACTACGCAAGTACATTAAAGTACGCGCCATAGAAGCGGGCCAGGAAGGTTTGTCTGGATGCTGCGGAAATAAAGCCAATGGCACGGTTTGACGCATGATGTACCGCTTAAATTTTCCAGGCTTTTTATCAAGTCCATTGAATACATGGTCTGGAATTCCGGTTTTAAAAATGTTATTGCTGAAGTATAAAGCATAAAAAAGAATATAACTTAAGCGCAGTTGGTTGGCACGCAGCAGTAATTTTTCTCAAAAACTTTCTTCTTTCGCAGCAAAAAAATCAGCAAATCGTGAAAATCCAGCAGATCCCGTAAATCATCTGCCAGTTCATTATTTTGGAATAGGTTAACCGCCAATGAATCACCATATCAACCGGATTGAGTATTTTTATTTTGGCTATATCACATTTAATTGTTGGTCATAAATACCCAAGGCAGCTGATATGATTTTTTGTGGCGCAGGGGCATTCTTGCAGCGCTCTATTAACCGACGCCATCCCAGGTAATGACTTAAATCGCGTGTAGCAACGCCGTGGAAACGGCGCATCCACTCTTTGAGGCGACTATCATAAGCATTAACATTTTGAATATGGTAAACACCTT
>JAJFJK010000156.1 GCA_021774075.1 Nitrosomonas sp.
CCGTGGCTATGCCAATATGTTGACTAAATGGACGCGCCCAACCACTAGCTTTCGAAATCTGGGTACGGAACATTTTTTTGATGCTACGTTATTGTGGCGCGATCTTGCAACGAACAACCTTGATTTAACCTTTTATGTCAAAAACGTTACCAACAATGATGCGGTAATCCCGGATAATGTGACCGGTGGCTTTGTAGAAAACATATTCACAAGACGTATTGGATTCAGCTTGAGATATAGCTTATAAATAATGCCCAGAGAATCTGAGGGAGATCTCTTCTAGCCTGAATATTGCACCAGTACGTTAGATTTTGGCCTGCCATCATTATGCTTACTGGTTTTCAGTGATTTCCGCAAAAATACAGGGCGCTTCAAAAATTCAGAGTTCTCCCAAATGCAAGGCGTGGAAGAAATTATTACCGCAACACAGCAGTTGGGATGAAATCTGGATTTTTAGAGGTGCCCTACAGTTGCACCCAAGGTTTTACTTGCTGGTTCTTAACTTGCCCTGTTCTGAATTGAACGCACATGTTTCCTATACCTCAGAATAACTGCGTCTGCGGTCGCGAGCACGCTCAATTCAAAACAGTTCGGCGTTTAAATCCAGCAAATGGTGCAATATCTAGAATTATTACGCTTTCATAGAATGCTTAACCCAATCCTTGAATTCACTCAAAGGAAGCGGCTTGGCAATAAAATACCCTTGAACAAAGCCACAACCTAATTCTCTAAGCATATCAATGTCTTCCTGTTTTTCGGCACCTTCTGCAACGGTCTCCAGCCCCAGACTCTTTGCCAGGCTAATTGTATTCTTGACGATGACCCGGGCAGCAGGCTCACAATGCGCTCTACTGACAAAGGATTGGTCAATTTTCAATTCATTAAACGGCAGATCATGAAGGCGCGTGAGAGACGAGTGTCCGGTACCAAAATCATCAATTGACAGCTTAAAACCTTTCAAGCGCATGCGAGTAAGAATCTCTATAACACGACCGACCTCGTTGGAGAGCGAGGTTTCTGTCAACTCTAGAATAACATCTGATGCGGAAATTCCCGCAGCCGAAACAATATTTGCAACTTTATCTGGAAAACTCAAGTCATCAAAATTACGAGCAGATATATTGATCACTATCTTAAAATTCCGATTTTTAATGTTGAAACGCTTGAAACTTGTACAAGCTTCTTGTAGAACAAAATAAGTCAGATCGTCAATGAGCCCATTTTGCTCAGCAAGCGCGACAAAATATTCAGGGTCAATAAATCCTTTTAGTGGATGCTTCCAGCGAACCAAGGCCTCGGCGCCAACGACAACACTGCTTGCCAATTTAACCTTAGGTTGGTAATAAACTCGCAGCATTTTATTGTTCATCGCCACGCTCAATTCGTCTGTTGACGGCATCTCTGAATACTCTGCCAATGCTGATCCATGACCATAATTCTTGGACACGGCATAAGCCATTCTGAGCGCCCCTATCAACTCGCCTTGATCGAGGGGTTTATGTAAAGCAGCGATAACGTTCAAATCATGTTTCTCAGCTAAACTTTTTGCCGCTGCCAAAACATCATGTCCAAAAATACTGATGACAATAATGGCAGCATTATTTCTCTTCTCACCCAAAAAACGGAGCACTTCAACACCATCCATAGCGGGCATGTGCAAGTCAAGTATAATTAAATCTACGTCCGCACGATAAGCTTCTAAAAACTTTATCGGGTCTGTCATCAATTGGACACCAAACCCAGCATTCTCTACAAAGGGCTTAAGAAATCTACCGACCATCAAATCATCATCAAGCACGACGGCATGTTTTACAGATTCCACCTCTCCAGATTGATCGAGTTCTGCTAAAGGCAAATGACTATTCTTCTCATTAGTTGGCAAATCTTGCACATTATTTAGCTTAGACTGCATTGGACTTGCTGAATTTATTTTATCGCCACCAATCGCTTTTGCCTCGTTAAGCGCACGAATAGCAGCCTCATTCAAGTCTCTTGCAGAGAGATATCTAGGAAATGTCGCGATTCCACAGCTTAAGGTAATCGGCAACCCAGAGCCGACAATAGATTGGGAAACTTCTATAAACGCCAGTCGAATAGTCTCTACAATCAAAAAAGCCTGCTCGATATTAGTGCCAATCAGAACGATGCAAAACTCCTCGCCGCCAATCCGTCCGACAATGTCGCTATTCCTCACACGGTGAATCATAACTCTTGCCAATGCCTTGAGTACATTATCCCCCACACTATGCCCGTAAGCATTATTTACGGATTTGAAGCCATCGATATCAAGTATGGCAAAGGAAACTTGTATGCCTATTCGAGAGGCACGAGATAACACGGTTTCAAACAATCGCCATGTTGTCGCATGGTTGTAAAGGCCGGTCAATGAATCCCGTGCATCGTTCCCTTCTAACATACGAAAGCGCTCTATCCGTGACTGAACTACCGAAATCAAGTATCCAGGCTGAATCGGTTTAACCAGGAATTCATTGGCGCCAGAGATAGACTCATACTGAATACCTTGATCCATTTCATTCGAGAGAAAGACAATAGGAATGCCGACATTTTCGATTTTTTGACGAATAATCATTGCAACTTCAATACCAGTACAATCCGACAACTGCATGTCAATCAGTATGAGTTCTGGGTGAAATATCGAAATCGTCTCTATTGCTAACGAGGGATCAGAAAGGCATTCCACAATCATTGCCGAAGATTGTAGTGTGTTACTTATGAAAGCAAGCATATCAGGATCATCATCGATGATCAGAATACGTTTCGGTTCTATATTTATTGGTTTAGTGAGTTTTTCCAGAACCTGAATAATTTCATTCAACGTTACAGGTTTGATCAAAAAATAGTCACAACCAGCCCTAACAGCAGCTAACCGGGCGTTAAAATCACCATGAATGGTCAGTACAATAATTGGGCAATCTATGCCTGAAGATAATCGAATTCGTTGGACAGTCTCTGCACTGGCAGTTCGCCCTACTTCAAATTCCAGATCTAATATGATCGCGGACGGTTGAATGGCATCAATCGCTGCTTTCATTTTATCAAGATCGTTAATGATCTTAACGCGATAGCCGAAGGTGCCAAGGCCAATTTCCAAATGCTCAGACAGATCGGGATCATCCTCAACAACAAGTATGGTGTGATTATTAGCCTGCACTTCTTCATGCCAATCAATTTCTCGCGAAACTGGCGAGAGAACATTTTGTTGTTCAGTGGGCTCTGGATCATAGCAATGCAACAGAGAATCAACCAGTTTTATAAACGCATTGCTATCTGCAGTTGAGAGGCAACTGTTTTGTTCAATAAAAGATTGGCATTTCGATTCAAGATTTCGCGCAGCATTTCCTAAGTCAAAAAACCCATAGATTCCAGCCGAACCAGCTAACTTATGCGCTTGGGCTCGTAAGTCTATAAGCAACGCCTTGCTATCACTGTGGGAATCATTAGTTATGATTTGGTCTGCTGTTGCCTTTATATCAGTCAACTTCTCATTCAATCCAGAAGCATAAGCGATTTTTAAGGCCGCCAGTTTTTCTCTAAATATTTGAGTCTCTCTGGTCATTACAGCTTTTCCCAAATTTCCTCAATAGCTTTTGGCAAGCTTACCGGGTCAAACGGTTTGCTAATGACCCCAACACCACCTAGATTAAGATATTGTTCAATTTCATGGGCTTGCACTTTTGCCGACATAAAAATAACAGGAATATTCGCAGTTTCAGGTTGTCGTCGAAGTTCCCGAAATGTCGTCGGTCCATCCATACCTGGCATCATCACATCCATAAGAATCAGGTCTGGCGCAAGGCTTGCCGTTTTTTCCAATATCTCTTGGCCGGAACAAAAAGATTCTACAGAATAGCCGCCAATCGCTTCGAGAGACATTTTTACGATCTCACGTATATCCGGTTCATCATCGACGTGAACGATACGCTTCAGCATTGCCATTATTAAAACTCCTGTCTCATAACAGATTTTGTTTAAGTTTTTTTGTACCTGCGCCCAGTTTTGATTGTTGAAATAATTGTTTCAAGCAACAATTCGTTGGTTGTACACGACTTGACCAAGGCTGATTGTATAATCTCAGGCAGTTGATCTGAAATATCTTTTGCCGAGAAGACGATAACAGGCGTCAACTTGCCATGCTCTCCTTTCAACAAGGAAAGCACCTCCTCTCCTTCACCATCCGGCAAAATCAGGTCCAGAATGACTAAATCATAAGATTTTTTCTGTAGGAGGCTCCGAGATTCCTTAAGGGTCTTGACCGTTTCTACTTCAGCGAGATCACCAATTACATTTTGCACCACATCAAGAATATCCTGATCATCTTCGATATGCAAAATACGTGGTTTACCGTTGGAAGACGAGTTAACCGCTTTTATCAACGACCGAGAAAGGCGATCTTGATCAATCGGCTTTTCTATCCAATCTACAACGTCGATTGCATCCCCGTTAAGCTCACGCTGCCCTTCCTTAGCTATTGCTGAGACCACCACAATCGGCAAGTCTTCATATTTCGGGTTCTTACGCAACGCTTTAAACAAAAGAATACCATTCTTGTCGGGCAACACTAAATCGAGGGTCATAGCGTCGTAATTACGTTGTCCAAGCATTTCCTCGGCTGCCTTTGCTGTTCTTGCAATATCAGCGGTGAAGCCCGCCTTTTCTAGCATCTTCTGCAGTAATGTAGCGGTATCTTCTTCATCCTCACAAATGAGAACCCGGTAGCGATTTGTGCTTTCTTCTGCAACAAAACTTGGCATATCTTGTTGGTGATATTGCGGTAGAAAAAAATAGAATGTCGTGCCTTTATTCACTTCGGTATTAAAATGAAGCGAACCGCCGTGCCGCTCGACAATCGCCTTGGCAATGCTCAAGCCAAGGCCAGTACCCCCTTTAGATCTAGTATCTGATGAGTCTGCTTGAGAAAATTTAGAAAAAACTCTCGAAAGAAACTCATCTGGAATACCCACCCCGTAATCGGTGACTGCAACACGAAAACTATCATCCTGAGCATTCAATGAAACCTCCACATTGGCACCCGCTGGAGAAAACTTTGCGGCATTAGACAAAAGATTGTTGAGCACCTGTATGAGCCGATCGTGATCACCATAAATCATGGCATCCCCCAGCCTCTCCGTCTGGACGAAACAAACTTCATGCTCTTCACCATACGCATGATTTGCTTCTATCGCGCCCAACAACAATTTCCCCAAATCCATTGGAACCATTTGGAAATCCATCTTGCCCGCTTCAATCTTTTCAATATCGAGAATATCGTTAATCAAGCGAACAAGTCGGTCACTATTGTTATAAGCAATATCGAACATCTTCGTCATTTCTTCCGGCAACTTACCCGTCACACCAGACCTGATCAAACCAAGTGAACCCTTAATAGAAGTCAATGGTGTGCGTAGCTCATGGCTCACCGTCGACACAAATTCCCGCTTCATCTTGTCTGCCTGTTTTCTGTCAGTAATATCTCGAACAATGCCGGTAAACATGCGCTTGTCGCCGACAGCCATTTCACTGACCGCTAATTCCATCGGAAAAGTGGTACCGTCTCTACGACGACCCACTACTTCACGTCCAGTGCCGATAATCTTAGCCTCACCAGTCGTCATATAAGAATCCAAGTAACCGTCGTGCTCGCTATGATACGGTTCTGGCATCAATATTTTAATATTCTTTCCAGCCACTTCTGAAACTTGGTAGCCAAAAATCTTTTCTGCTGCCGGATTGAATGTTTCGATGAGCCCGTTCTTGTTGATGGTAATAATACCGTCCACTACCGTTTCCACGATCGCTCGCGTACGCGCTTCTCTATCCTTAATCTGCTGCTCAATATCTTTCCGTTCGGTAATATCCCGAACAATGCCGGTAAACATGCGCTTACCACCAACAGCCATTTCATTGACTGCCAACTCCATCGGAAAAGTGGTGCCGTCTCTACGACGACCCACTACTTCGCGACCAATGCCAATCACCTTAGCTTCACCGGTCGTCATATAAGAATCCAAGTAACCGTCGTGCTCGCTATGATAAGGTTCTGGCATCAATACTTTAATATTCTTTCCAGCCACTTCTGAAACTGGGTAGCCAAAAATCTTTTCTGCTGCCGGGTTGAATGTTTCGATAATACCTTTCTGATCGATCGTAATAATACCGTCTACCACCGTTTCCACGATTGCTCGCGTACGCGCTTCTCTATCCCGAATTTCCTGCTCGATATCTTTCCCTTCCGTAATGTTCCGAACAATACCAACAAACATGCGTTTGTCGCAGATAACCGTCTCGCTAACCACCAACCCCATAGGGAAAGTAGTGCCATTGCTACGGCGCCCCACTACTTCACGGTCAATACCAATTATCCTGGCCTCACCAGATGCCATGTAAGAATCCAAGTAACCATCGTGCTCGCTATGATATGGTTCTGGCATCAAAACTTTAACGTTCTGCCCAATCACTTCGGAAGCCAGATAACCGAAAATCTGCTCCGCTACCGAGTTGAATGTATTGATAACACCCTTCTCATTAATAATGACAATACCATAAGCAGTAGCGCCCAAAACAGCCTGCAACTGAGCCTCACAATCGTTCGAAGTAATAGTAGCCGGAGTCGCATTTCTAGAAGACGTATCTGTTTTCCCCATATGTCACCCCCGTTCGTTACATAAACCCTAGGGCACTTCTAAAAATCCAGATTTCATCCCAACTGCTGTATTACAGAAAAAATTTATTACTTACATATCAAGCATATGCTGCGCTGCAAAATTCTTTCTGCGCCTTGCATTTGGGCGAACTCTACATTTTTAGAAGCACCCCCTAACCCAATAACAAACAACCCCATGGCAAAGCCACGGAGAACCGCAAATTCAAGATAAAGAAGATGCGATTAATAAAATTCCTTTAGCCCAATTAATCGGCCACAAGTAAACAAGTTTATTCCGGCCTGATTGACCTCCGGTCAAACAGAATTTTTTACGATCACATATATTGACTCGGGAGCAAGCTCCCGGGGTTTCTTTTAAACAACCGCTCGTCCATACCTTCGACCCCTCAGGGTGGAGATATTAGAGGATTTGGACGTGAGGTCTGTGTTTCAATTACGCATCGTTTCTGTACACTAAATTGGCCAGATTATCAGTCTACTGGATTTAACTGATCTTCGCGAAAAAGTCGGCCGAGGAAAATAACCCTTGATATTTAAAAAAGAAAGCGCATATTGGTTTTGTTAAACTTCTTATAGGATCAATCAAACGATATAATCATAGCGCCAAACAACAATCGTTCTTATTAGCAAATTGATCCAATATATATCAAACTTGCTAAATAATAAATTGTCTGATACTCAAGTCCTTTTTACTTAAGTTTAGAAACAGTTATTTGAATGGCGTTTAGCGTTACCTCTTCTTTTACATTAAGAATCAATATCATAATAACAATACTTCTTTCAATCTTCTGAAACCCACATGCCAATCAGATTATCCCGCAATTTTTTTCTGTTATCGTTTATCGGCCTTGTCGCAGTTGGTATGCTCTGGCCGACATCAACCAGCCAAGCCGCCAAAAATTCCGCAACGATTACTGCAGCCTATCTTTACAAACTGGCAGAGAAGATCCAGTGGCCCAATCAGGACAAATTAGCCAGCTATCATTTCCATATCATCGCCGCGAAAGAAACGGTGTATGGTCCCATGCAGAGTGTTGGTCGCTTGAAGCAATTAAATGGTAAGCCAGTAACGGTCAGTTACTCCAGCTCGGGTACGGTGCCTGATCAAACTAATATTGTCTATATCAATGCTGAGAAAGCCGAGTTATTTCCAGATATATCCACCCAGATTGGGGCTCGACCTATACTGATTATCAGTGAAGGAATCGAGAATAAAAGATTGGTCATGATCAATCTGTTCAAAACCCAGGACAATACGCAGCAGTTCGAAATCAACAAGGCGAATATTCTAAATCAAAACCTGGGGGTTCATCCTGACATTATCCTGCTGGGGGGTACTGAAATTGATGTAGCAAAACTGTATAAAGAAGGCCAACAGAAGCTCGGTCAACAATCGCAGCAATTAACCCAATTGGAGCAAGTTACTACACAGCAAGAACAGACGTTGCATCATCAAGCCCAGAAATTATCAGCCTCTACCAAGCAATTGAATGCGCAACAGGAAAGAATTCTCCAACAGGAACAAACTATCAATGAACAACAGGATAAGTTTGATCAATTACAATCTCAAATTAAGGAGCAGGAAGCCAATCTTGAGAAACAAACAGCAGCGCTAAAGACCAGAGAAACGAAACTGAATCAACAACTGACTGAAATTGATAAACGATCAAACGTGCTGGAGAAGCAAGCGGAAGAAATCAAAAAGCTGGATATGATTATTAGCGAACAAGAAACTGTATTAGAAGAAACCGGCTTGGCGCTCGCCAGCGAACGACAAAAATTCGTTTATGTCAGCGCCATCGCCTTTTTAATCTTTTTTCTGGCAATCACCTTATTCATTAGCAACAGAAACAAGAAACGCAGCAACTTTGTATTAAGTCAACAGAAACAGCAACTGGAAGAAGCGGCAGATGAACTGGCCAAAGCCAAAGAACAAGCTGAAAAGGCAAACCGCGCCAAGACCACCTTCCTGGCTAATATGAGCCATGAGTTACGAACCCCATTGAACTCGATACTCGGCTTTACCCAGATTCTGTTAAGACAGGAAAACTTAACTGAAGAGCAGCACCGTAACTTAAGGACGGTTTCCAGTTCGGGGGAACATTTATTGGGATTAATTAATAATGTACTTGATATTTCAAAGATTGAGGCAGGTCATATTCAGATAAACCCTACTAATTTTAATGTTCACCTACTTTTTGAAGACATTATTGAAATGCTCAGTCTGCGCATTATTAGTGACAACCCAGCACTGGTATTGACAATTGATAACAGCGTGCCGAAATACATCGAAACCGATGAGGGCAAATTACGCCAGATCATTATTAATCTTATGGGAAATGCCCTGAAATTTACCAGCGAAGGCAGCGTGTCATTATGTGCCAGCATAGATATTGAACATGGCACACTTATGGTTGATGTTAAAGATACAGGTATTGGTATTCGGCCGGAAAATCTGGAAAAGGTTTTTAATGAATTCACGCAATCTGGAAAAATTCAACAAGATACCGGCGGCACCGGACTAGGCTTAACCATTAGCCGCAAGTTTGCGCGTTTGTTAGGTGGTGATATAACCCTCAGTAGTAACTACGGCAAAGGCAGTATATTTAGCCTGAAAATACAAGTAAAGATCCCTGAAAATTCGACATGGACGAAATCTAAATCGCAAAAACAAGTCGTTGGCCTTGCCTCTATAGTCAAACCACCCCAAGTACTTATTATTGATGATGTTGCAGAAAACCGTGACGTATTAATGCAGCATTTACAACTGATCGGTTTTGTTGTAGTTGCTGAATCCGGTGGTAAAGAAGCCTTAAAAAGACTTGAAATCTGGCAACCGGATATTATTTTGCTGGATTATGTTATGCAAGAAATGGACGGTATTGAAACCGCGAAGCGTATCAAGGCCGATCCTAATTTCAAGGAGATTCCGATCCTTTTCATCAGCGCCAGCACATTGGAAAATGAACGACAGCAAGCGCTGGCTGCAGGCGCGGTTGGTTTTATTAATAAACCAATTAACTATAATAAGCTATTTAATATTATTGCCTACCAGCTTGATCTTGAATATACCTACGACGAAGATGATAACTTTGAAGAGCAACTTAGTAATACCCTTGACCTGCGTATTAAGGATTTACAAAATTTACCCAAAGACAGGCTAGTGCATTTATTGCAAGCAGTGCGCACTGGTGATAAAAACGAAATACTGGCGATCATTAACCTATTGGATGATGAAAACAAGGAAACAAAGGCCAAACTGGCGCATTATGTTGATGAATTTAAATTTCAAGCGCTGGTCAGTGTACTAGAGGAAAAAATCAATTTAGAGTAACTAGTACTCCTTCAACTTGATATTCTAGGGTACAGTTAGCTTTTCAGTGTTACTGGCAAGGCAGGTCATGCAGGCAATGGTCGTTCCCTTGTCCAGAGACCTAACACCGCCAGTGATGTTGAAAAGCTAACCCGAAGGGGGCCGCTCTGATCAATTCATCCAGGCTCATTTGTAAAAAATGGTCACATCTTTGAACATATAGTGGACCTGATTCGTCTAATCAGGAAACAGGAGGTGAATGAATGTCAACAAATGATCCCTCACAAACTAACGGAATGATCTTGGTTGTTGATGACACCATCGCCAACCTGAGACTGCTCATTGCCTTGTTAGAAGCAGCGGGATACAGCGCAAACGGCGCTGCGGATGGAGAAACTGCACTTATGATTTGCGAGAACAAACCACCTGAGTTGATTTTGCTCGATGTTCGGATGCCTGAGATGGATGGCTTTGAGGTCTGCCACCGGCTCAAACTGAATGAAAAAACACGAAATATTCCCGTCATCTTTATTAGCGCACTGGACGATGTCGACGATAAAGTCAAAGGTTTTGAAGTCGGCGCTGTCGATTACATTACCAAACCTTTCCGGTCAAACGAGGTTTTGGCACGCGTATCCAGTCACATCAGTCTGTTTCGTATGCGCCAGGAAATCGAACAAGCCAATATTAAGTTACGCGAACTCGACAAACTCAAGTCCCTGTTCATTGCTTCCATGTCACATGAACTACGTACACCATTAAACTCCATTATCGGTTTTTCCTGCATCCTCTTACAAGGCATATCTGGAGAACTCAGTCCGCAGCAAAAAGACGATGTACAACGCATCAATCGTTCCGGCAAGCATTTACTGGATCTCATTAGCGAAGTCATTGATATATCCAAGATTGAAGCAGGCCGGGTGGAAGTGTCTCCGCAACAGGTATCCCTGCAGGAGCTGATTCAGGAAGCCGTGGACAATATGCTGCCTATGGCAAAAGAAAAAAATATGGTGATTAAGATACGCACAGACGCATCACCACAAATCGTTACCGATCACAAATACTTGCTACAATGCTTACTCAATCTACTCAGCAATGCAATTAAATACTCGGTACAGGGTACAGTACAAATTCACGTTCACAGTGAGAACGATCACATCCAAATAGCGGTTGAAGATAACGGCATCGGTATTTCAGAGGAAAACATAACGCGAGTGTTTGATGCCTTTGAGCGTCTTGAAAATCACATAAAATTACAAGCAGGCGGCACGGGCCTGGGGCTGTATTTAACAAAGAAAATTGTCACCGAATTACTGCAAGGCAAAATAGATGCAAAAAGCCAAGAAAATGTAGGTAGCACATTCAGTTTGTATATTCCACATACACTAGCAGCCCGGCAAGTTGACACTGATGAACTCAACCAAACTGAAAGTAGCAGACCATTATAAAACGGTTGATCAACTGATACACAAATATGAAACTTGCACTTATAATAGAAGACAATATAGACAACTGTGTTTTGATCACCAAGATACTCGATCATGCAGGCTATAAAACTTTGACGGCCGATAGAGGCTTACAAGGGTATAAACTGGCCCTGGAGAAACGTCCGGATTTTATACTATTAGATATCAATCTGCCTGATATTAGTGGTGAAGAGATTCTAAAAAAAATAAAACAGGACAAACAAATCAAATCCATTCCTGTCATAGTTATAACATCCAACGCCATGTTGGGCGATGAGGCGCGTTTACTTGCCGCCGGTTGCAATTGTTATATTGAGAAACCCATTGATCCGGATAAAATCATTAAGCAGTTAAAAGCTGTAATTGGAGAATAAGATGCGCATACTGATTGCAGATGATGATGAGAATGGATTATTGGTATTGGAACGTTCATTACGCTACCACGGTTATGATGTGGATACGGCAATAAATGGAGAAATTGCCCTGGAACAGGCCGAACAACACTGTCCTGATCTCATCATCACCGATATTATGATGCCCAAAATGGACGGCTTTGAACTTTGCCGCCATTTAAAGCGGGATGCACAACTCAAATCGATTCCCGTTATTTTTTATACGGCAACCTATATTGACGCGGAATCAAAGGCCTTGTCTCATTCTCTTGGCGTCGAGCATTTTATTATCAAACCCTTACCACATAATGAATTACTGGAATTGATTGATCACACGCTAGAGAAAAAAATACTGAATCATTTAAAACAAACTGATACGGACATTGATTTCACAGATGTATCAGAGCGTCATGAGCTTATCCTAACGAATAAATTAACAAAAAGAAACGAACAACTCGAAGTGGAGCGTCAGAAGCTTTTCAAAATGAACGAAGCGCTTCGAAACACCTTGGAAACATTGGATTTAGCCCATCAACGTATTAAGATAAGGTATCTCGAAACCATTCAGCGACTGACTCTGGCCAGTGAGTACAAGGATAATGAAACCGGAGCGCATATTAAACGCACCAGTCTGTATTGTAAATTTATTGCAGAGGAATTGGGTCTGGACAGCACTTTTATCGAGACAATCTATTATACCGCTCCCATGCATGATCTCGGCAAAGTCGGTATCCCAGATAGCATTCTGTTAAAAAATGGCCCTTTGGACAAGGACGAATGGGAAATATTAATGACGCACCCTAAAATAGGCGCAGATATTCTGGGTGGTTCAGATTCCAGCTATTTAAAAATGGCCGAAGACATCGCCTATACGCATCATGAGACTTGGGATGGAACGGGATATCCCAGAAAGTTAAAAGGAGAAGAAATCCCCATTAGTGGCAGAATTATGATTCTGGCAGATCAGTATGATGCGCTACGTAGCAAACGCCCTTATAAATCAGCGCTTGAGCATGAGCAGGCTACAAAAGTTCTGACTGAGGGTGATGGACGAACATCACCACAACATTTCGACCCCGATATTCTGGAAATCTTCAAAAAGAATAACCAGTATTTCTATGATATCAGCATCTCCATCAAAGATTGACAATCACATAAGTACGCGATCATAAATATTTTAACAAAACTCGCTGATTATTACAGGGCTGTGCCATTGGAAATATTAATAACTTTTGGACGACTATGTGCTACATAAGCAACTCACTTAATCCGTCATTCCCGCATATTCTTAGCGGGAATCCATTGCCAGTCTGGATTCCCGCCAGAAGCACGCGGGAATGACGAAACTTGTTACATTAAGCGTGTTAAGTAACTTCTGAACGACTACTTATTTGACCCGATTCTATCTTCAAGAACTTTGATCAGATCCTGAAACTGGAATTCGTGGATAACACGATCCAATTTGACTTTAACCTCAGCATGTTCTGCAGCTAATTGACCGATAAGTTTCAGCATCGCCTCACTGTCGCCCAAACGGGCAGTGTTAAGAAATTGCTCAAGCCACTCATCGCGCAAACCCTGCAAATCTTCTGGACAAAGTTTTGATAATAATTTTTGGTTTGGTAAATCGTCAACAGCCTCATAAACATAATGCAAACCAAGCTGCTCTTGCATGGCCGTAAATATAGTCGACTCTTCATAGGGTTTATGATGCACAGCGTTACAACCCGAGGTCAGAATTTTTTCATCCTGATTGCTGAAAGCACTGGCAGTCAGCGCCAGAATAATAACTTGCTTACCCTCCGGTAATGCACGAATACCGCGTGTCGCCTCGTAGCCATCCATTACTGGCATACGTATATCCATCCAAATGAGGTGTGGTTGCCAGTCTTTAAATTGTTGAATAGCTTCTTCACCGTTCTCCGCTTCACGTACTTTGAAGCCTACAGACTCTAGCAGACGGCTCAATAACAAGCGATTATTGAAATCATCTTCGACAACAAGGATGCGCCATTCCGGTTCGTCCACAGCCAAGCCAACTATTCTCTGCTTAGTTTCATCAACATAGGGTTGCAAATCATCAACTATGGCAGCTTCTGTTGGTATTTCAAAACGAAATATCGAACCCTTATTTACGGTGCTTTCTACCGTAATATCGCCACGCATCAACTGAATAAACTGGCGACTGATCGCCAAACCCAGGCCACTGCCTTTTTGTTTGTTCGCCGAGTGACCAACCTGCATGAAGGGTTCGAAAATATTCCCGATTTCATCTGTCAGAATGCCGGGGCCGGTATCCTCTATTTCAAAATGTAATTGCCATTTTCCATTCGACAATTCTTCTGCATCAGCCCGCAATATCACACAGCCGACCTCTGTAAACTTAATCGCATTACCCAGCAAGTTAATCAGCACCTGCCGAAATTTCTCCCTGTCCAGCAGAACATTTTGGGGCAAGCTTGATGATAATTCCAAGATAAATTGTAAATACTTGCTTTCAGTCCGCAACAGCATCATGTCACTGACGTCATGCAGCAAACGGGATAAATCAACAGCTACGGGCTCCAGTTCGACGCGTCCCGCCTCAATCTTAGACATATCTAATACATCGTTAATTAACATCAACAAGTGGCTGCCACTGCGGTTTATGATATTAAGATTTTCTTTTTGTTTTTCATTCAGTTGTGGGTCACGCGCCAACATTTCTGAAAAACCAAGCACAGCATTCAGCGGTGTACGCAGTTCATGTGACATATTGGCCAAAAAGATACTTTTGGCCTGATTGGCCCGTTCCGCCTCTTCTTTGGCGCGCAGGATATTTTGTTCCAAAATTTTACGTTCGGTAATATCACGCCAGATCGACAGGGTATGTTTTCTGCCCGTCTTTTTGTCGACATAAGCAGTAACATCAAGCAGAACATCGATCTTTCCGCCGCCTTTTCTAGCCAGTTGGAGTTCGGCGTTATGTACTTCATTTGTGTCTAGAAATTGTTTAAATACTTTTTGAGCGGCATCAACAGAGTCTGGATGGTAAAGATCGAAGACCTCCTTACCGATAATCTCATCCCGCATATAACCCAATCTCTGCAGAAGTGTCTCGTTACACTCGATGACACGCTTGGACAATGCATCAACCGAAATCATCAGCCCCGGCGAGTTATCGTAGAGGGCGTGGTATTTTTCTTCGCTTTGCTCCAGTTCCTGCGTGCGCGCCGCTACCAGTTCCTCCAGATGCTCCCGGTGCAGCAGCAACTCTTCTTCAGCCCGCTTACGCTCAGTAATATCCAGAATCGAGGCGGCGTTCCCCAGGTAATGCCCATGATTGTCGTAAATTCCCTTTACAAAAGTTACAGCCTCGACAATTTCTCCAGATTTGGTCTTGTAGCGTTTTTCCAAACGACCTTGTTTAACCTCACGGTTAAACAGCTTTTGCATCATTTCTATACTTTCCGGAAGATTATCGGGTAAGGTCACATCCGCGACACCCATATTATCCAGCAGTTCGCTCTCGGTGTAACCAATCAGCTTACACCAGGCATCGTTGACCTTCACAAATTTAAAATCCGGGCCAGTAATGGCAATTCCGTAGAGTGCATTTTCAAAAAGCGACCGGTAATAAGCCTCCCGTTCCCGCAGTTCCCGCAACTGCATGAACACATCATTAGCGAGCTCTTTCACAACCGTCTCAATCGGCTGAAATTCGAGATAAGGAGTGTCACTTGACGGTGGTGTTTCCGGGTTTTGACGGTAAGCTTGGGCCAAATCGACAAAGGATGCCAGTGGCCCACGGAAATATTTGCGGATGAAAAAATAAGTGAGCACCGTGATACTCAGCAAGGCCAACAACCAGACTGACAAGCTGATCCACAAGATACTATCGAGCGTCGCGGTCAAAGAAGCACGGGAAAAAATCAATTCCAATTCACCCACCGTTTCATTTTGGAAGCGAATTGATCGAGTATGAATCAGTTCGGCGTTACCATTTTGCTCACGTGTGGAAAAAACGCTTTCCCCCCACTCATCTCGAATAGTCGCTCCGACGACCAAGTCATCCTGCAGCACTGTCTGTGCCACTCGAACTGCGGTATTGTGGTCGAAGTTCCACAGTAATGGAGCCAGCGTACCATCGAGATATGAAACAGTTTGCTCCACCTTACGGTTAAAGGTCTTTTCCAACTCGGCAGCGGTAAGCAGGTAAAAACCAGTTGCTACCAGTACCGATACGAGGGTCATGGTAAGCGCCAACGCCAATATTAAGCGTTGACTCATAGAAACCGGTTTCATTGACGGTCTACCCAAACGTTGTTGTAGTGGAAAAGCCGATTAATAGACAAACATCAGATACCCTATGACAAGAGAACAAAACAGACATTTAATGACCCAGCCGCATTATGCGTGCAAAACTGCCATCAGCCTTCATTTGTGCCATCGCTCTTGATATATTGAGAGCTATCAGTTCTCCTCTATCAGTATTTTGGAATAAAACATATGCTTCGGTCTCTGTGAGCGGGTAATCTGAGTTATAAGTAATATTATTGACGTTGGCATTTTTTAGTGCTTTTAAACCAGATCTTTCTTCCACAATAAAGGTATAAAATCTTTGTGCGGCTAACATTTTCATCATTGCAATATCATCGTTACCCCAGACAAATTTAATTTGGTCGTTATTTAATAGCCGTTCGTCATTATCGTATTGCGCATTTAATCCCACCGTATAATTTTTAAGTTCATCTATAGAGGTTGGTATGTCAGCACCTTCCCGAACGAATGCAAACGTTCTTTTGATGTACATTGTATGCGTGCGAGGCCCTTCAATGACTGGACGGAAGGTACCAGTCATTGGAAACATACCATCATAAAGGCCTTTTCTAAATTGTACCACCGCTCGTTTTGCAGGCAATACGTTGACTTTAACTTGATAACCAGCACGCCTGCCTGCTTCGTTAATTAATTCTACAAACAGACCTTTTTCGCTAGTTTCAACCATCTTAGGAATATCATAACCGGCAATTGTGACAACATTAGATAATTCAGTGGAATCCGCAAAGGAAGGGCTAATTAAAGAAAAAAAAAGAAGATTTAACCAACCGTACGAAAAATGCATTTTCATATGTCTGTCATCGCAAACCTTTGCAAATAGAAATAATAACTTCCATTTTTACTTGAAGCAACAAGAAGTTTATACTAATTTTTTGAAAATCAGACACTTCTGGCAAAGCCGGAAGCTTGATTTAATGAACCGCTCAAAGCGGGTTATTAATTGCGCCACCTATAGGTGACCTGACATCAATATAGATCTAATTGATCAATTCGACGATCTTCATCTTCTTGATGCCGAATATAATTCCTTAACGCCTCTTCGTCCCTTCCAACTTTAGAAGTATGGTAGCCTCTTGCCCAAAATTTTTGACCTGCAAAATTTTTCTTTCGCCCCATGTAGTACCGAGCAATTGATATTGCACTTTTTCCTTTTACAAACCCAACAATCTGAGCTGCTGAATATTTCGGAGGAATGGAAATTAGTATATGAATATGATCAGAGCAATAATGCTCAACTGGAGCCGGATATACTTATGGGCACCTCTAATAGAAAATCGTATTCTGGTCGACTTATCCACAGCTGAGTAGTATGCTTCGCAACTTATTTACTTAGTTAATTTTGACCGATATCAACAATTAAAGTTGAATACAACAATGCAACAAATGTACATCCTGCACCAAATCATAATTAAATGCTCCCCCTTAATAAACCTGCACAAAAGCTAATTAAACCCAGTGACACCATATCATGGATTTCCTGTGTTCGCCGTGTATGGTTGGATAAACATCAAACGGGTGATTTTGAGGTTAATGCATTTAATCAACTCTTAATCGACATCGGCCTTGAACACGAAGCTGCCATGCTGGCCAAACTGCAAAACCAATACGATGTCCATAAAGCCAACTCGGTTAAACATACACACGCACTCATGCAGCAGGGGGTTGCTGTTATTTATCAGGCACGGTTGCTGGATGAACAACAAGGTTTGATCGGTCATCCGGATTTTCTAATTCGCCACGCAAGTGGTCAATACCAACCTGCCGATGCCAAACTCTCTCAGAGTGAACACAAAAAAAGCATTCAAATACAGCTGGGGCTTTATCGGCGACTGCTGGACAATGAATTACCGGCGATTGTATTCCTGGGTGATGGCAGAACGGTGACCCTCGGTGATGAAATCAACCCGTTGGTCGACGACTTTATTGTGAGTATGCAAGAACTGCTCAGCATGCCACAACAACCCGCTGTACATTATAGCCACAGCAAATGCCGCATTTGCCCATACTATACGCATTGCCGCCCGCAATTTGAAGCCAAACAAGACCTGTCATTACTATACGGCGTGCATGGCAGTGCAGCCAGCCATTTGGCCAAAGTCGGCATATCGACCATCAGCCAGTTTGCCAGTAGTGATCTTGAAACCTTACCCGACGCACCTTATCTCAAAGGCTCCAAAAGAAAACATCGCTCCATCCTGCAAGCCAAATCATACTTGACGGGCGAAATATTCCAACTGAATAAAGTGGAATTACCCGAGGGCACCTGGGTTCATTTTGATATTGAAGACAACCCGCTCACGCCCACACGCGAACGGCATGTTTATCTGTGGGGATTTCTGGCGCCACCTTACAACAAAGATAATTTCGAGGCAATCTGGACAGATGATGAAACTGAGGACTATCCAGGCTGGCTGGACTTTTTAACAAAGATGGACGGCTATCGCGCACAATACGCACCCTTGGTATTCGCGCACTATTCCAACCATGAAAGAAGCACCATCAAGAAATACGCGCAACGCTACGCCATGCAAAATGATGCCACAGTTCAATGGTTATTAGGTCATGACAGTCCGCTATTTGACATGCAAAAACCGGTGCTGAACAATCTGGTGCTGCCGCTACAAGGCTACGGCCTGAAAGATATCTGCAAACACCCGGCGCTGGTTAATTTTCAATGGGAAAACGAAGAATCCAGCGCACAATGGTCAGTGGTGCAATTCAGTCGTTTTCTGGATGCGACTGATGCACGTGAAAAACAACGACTAAAAGCTGAAATACTTGGCTATAATCGTGACGACGTGATCGCCACCCGTAAACTGGAAGAATGGTTGCGGCATCATTTCATGTAGACGCGCAAATTCTCAAAAAAGGATTGCTGATGAACGACCCGGATATCCGCTGAAAACACCTATCCTACCGATTGTTGTGGTGATCACTGTAGCACTGCTACCAACGCTGGCTATAATTGCCTCATTGCCATTTAACATATTCGGGTTTGGTCTATTATCAGGTTGGTTAGGAACCGGTCTGATCTCGGCCAGCCTGTTATTAATGGTGCGTGAGCCAATCTGGGCAGACTGGTTTGGTGGGCTGCAGCGTATGTACCAGTGGCATCATGGAATGGGCATTATGGGCTATGTATTGCTTTTGGCGCACCCATTACTCCTGGCGGGCCATTACTTGACGCTAAATCCTGATATCGCATGGCAATATTTATTGCCATTCAATTCGCATTTACCCAATTTCCTGGGATGGGCGGCACTAATCGCTTTTATGCTGGGGCTGGCGGCAACTTTTGCGCTGCGTCTTCCGTATGGCCTGTGGCGACGCATACATGTATTATTGGCGGCGGCAATGGTGTTGGGTTTAAGCCATGTATGGACCGCAGACGGTTTTTCCTTCAGTCTGATGGCAGCATTGCTACCTGCCGTGATTGCCGTTGCTTGGCGATTATTACGCGCCGATCACGGTATTGGCGCGCGCCCTTACGAGGTCAGTGCAGTGCATCATCCGACTGAGCAAATCACTGAGGTGGTTGTGCAACCACTGTCGACACCAATGCCAATTGCACAGGGCCAGTTTGTCAGCACAGCTTTTTTTGAAGGATCTAATTTTCAGGGCTGCGGTGAATTTCATCCCTACACCGTCAGCCATGTAACTAAAAATAACAGCTTGGTTTTAACGATCAAGGCACTCGGTGATTGCACGCGGCATATCCAATCGCTTGAACCAGGCGTTGCCGTTCGCCTGCAAGGGCCTTATGGCAATTTCTTGCTTAATCGCCCAAGCACGCCAGAAGTATGGATAGCTGCCGGTATCGGCATTACCCCGTTTCTGGCCTTGCTGCGCAATCACCCAGTCACCCAGCATACCGATATGGCTTATATTCACCGCGAAAGCAGCAATGCTCCTTATGAAAATGAGCTACAAACGTACGCCACCAATCAAAACCTGCTGCGCTTTCAATCTTTGGCGATGGCCAATGATCCTGCGCCTTTATTTGAATGGCTAACGAATATCACCAGACTGAGCGAGCGTCACGTGTATCTATGCGGGCCACCACCATTAATAACACTGATCACTCATTGGTTACAGGAACAAGGTGTCCCCAGGCTGCAGATTCATTTTGAGCAATTTGATTTCCGTTAAGGAAACATCAGATCACAATGAAAAACCTCTACTTCATCGCCACCTTAATATTTTGGCTGACTATAGTGAGCTTTTGGATCGCTCTCTCATGGTCACCGGAATCAGATAACGCAATCAACCGTAATCCAATAGTTGTTTATTCCCTTAGCGAGGTCATCAAGCATAATCAGCAAACAGATTGCTGGATGGCCATTCATGGACAAGTCTATGATTTAACCACTTACCTGCCTCAACACCCCGCCGCATTACGAGTGATTCTGCCTTCCTGCGGAACGGAAGCCAGTCAGGCTTATGACACCAAAAACCGCAGCAGAGAACATACGAATGCGGCAGACATGTTATTAAAACACTATCGCATCGGCGTATTAAAGCACTAATCGTTTTCCCAATTGAATTCAGTGCGGTAAACTGGTAGCTTGCATCTGGTCACAATACTTATTGAAGGGGTAAAGTATGAAAAACTTTTTCTTTGTAATGATTCTGAGTGCCGCAGTCTTGTCTGGATGTGCCAGCCAACCACCTGGAGTTATTGGCGGGGGCACATCGCTCGTTCAGTGTGGTGATGTCGCCAGCCGAGGACATCTAAACGTCCTATCCATCAATCTGTTATTTTCTGAAACTAAAACACGCGATCAGCGTTTAGACGCGATTGCCGAATTTGCAAAAACGCGTTCTGTCGATGTCATCCTTATGCAAGAAGTAGCAGGCGGTGTTTTGGTTGAAACGGCCAATAGTGCACTTAACCTCCAAGGAAAACTTCGCGACCAAGGTGGCGAATATGATTTACACACGGCTTTTGAAGTCGGCTTGCCTGGACTGCTAACACTGGCTAATGCCACATTGAGCCGCTGCGAGATTGACTTCAAGATGGTCAAGAAACTGCCCAAGACCTCCGAGTTGGAATTTGAGGGGCACGAGATCAAAATACCGAGAAATGTCATGATGACACGGCTCAATATTCCTGATTTTGGCAACCTGAATGTCTACAATACCCACCTCTGCGCCAAATGCAGCGCCGATGAAATGAACGCCCAACTGGATGTATTGCTCGCTTTTGTCAATGATGCAGAAGACTTTTTCCCGCAAGACAACCCGGTCATTCTTGGCGGAGATTTCAACATCGACCGGCTACGCACTGAGCCCTTCGCGGAAAAGCCCTTCTATGACAAGATAATTGCTGCTGACTTTACCGATGCGTATGCTGAGAACAGAATATTAGATAATCTGTGCAGCGACACGCAAGCTGCTGACACACACTGCACGGTGGGCGTGTCCAATTTAGATATTGGCGACTCCGCCAGACGAGTTGACTATATCTTTGTCAACAATGTCGATAACGTGCGTGAAAGCCGCGTGGTTTTCAACACCCTCATCGACCCGAGCCAACCCACCGCATCCGATCATGCCGGTGTCTTCATCTCAATAGATTTGCCCTAATGGCATAAACCTAAAAACCACGGTTGATTAGGTGAACACTATCCAACTCCCGGCGGCAGTTTCTCAAAATGAGGAATGCCCTCGGGCAAGATAGCCCACTTGGGTGCCGAAGCAGTATAAATAGCCATGGCAGGCACTAAATTTTCACTGTCATCCAGCGTCGTCGCCGCAATTGACACCATATTTACCACAGTTGCTTCTACATATAATGTCACACCACAGTCTTTACAAAAAAAGTGATGCGTCGGCTCGCCTGAGTCACCCAAACGGGTAAAAACAGTCGGCTCACCTTTATCAATTCGCAAGTTTTCTTTTGGCGCCCACACGCCAAAATACTTATCCGACCCCGTGTGGATCTGGCAATCCGTACAGTAGCAAAACGCCGTATTGATCGGCTCGCCGGAATAACTGTATTCAACATTTCCACAAACACACTTGCCATGCTTTCTATCTGTCATTTTATTACTCCGTATTGAAGCTAGTACTCCTTCAACTTGATATTTTAGGGTACAGCGCTCACAAGATGTTTCGTCACAAGGCGCAGCACGCAGACAATGGCATTCCCTTGGCAAGTGCTGCAACGCAGTGACGGGACATCTTGTGAGCGCCCTTCGGGTTAGCTTTTCAGCGTCACTGGCGGTGTTAGGTCACTTGACAAGGGAATAACCATTGCCTGCAAGACCTGCCTTGCCAGTAACACTGAAAAGCTAACTGTACCCTAAATTATCAAGTTGAAGGAGTACCAGTTACGTTGTTCAATCAAGATTTGAATGTACAAAACAAAATGTAGGGTGTCAATAAGCGAAGCGCATTGCACCGGACCCGTTTCTACGTAAGCCAGAAAAAAGCAAAACACAGAGACCACTGAGTACACAGAGAAAGTTCACACGACCACTGTAAAATCTCTGTGGTCTCCGTGTCCTCTGTGCGCTCTGTGTATCAAATCATAACCAGCAAAATCTTTGTCGCCTGGTCGAAAGCACGTTAATATGCTGGGAAGCAGATGATCGCAAACTTTTGACTAACCTGTGTTTAAGAAGAATAGTGACCAAACAAGACAATAACGCAGACCATTCGCTAATATCGAATGCACCAGCAGAAAAAATCGAAGCCCTGCTGGAGTCAGTTAATAACGCTTCGCAGCATGTGCGTAACTTCTATATCACGTTTTTGCTGGTGAGTTTTTATATTGCAGTGATTATCTGGTCAACTACGGATGTCATGTTGTTGAAAGAGACGCCGATCAAGCTGCCGATACTGGATGTCGAGCTGCCGATTACCGGGTTTTATACTTTTGCACCGTTTTTCTATCTGCTGCTGCATTTCAATCTGTTATTGCAATTGTGCCTGCTGTCCGACAAATTACATCGGTTTGATCATGCCGTCTCCAGCCTTGACGATCCGATTGCCCGGAATAATTATTCTGCGCGGCTGTTTTCATTCGCATTCACGCACACCCTGAGTGGACGGCATCATTCCGCCCTGTTGCGCTTCCTGCTCACGTTGATGGTATGGATCACCATTATCTGGCTGCCCTTGGGTTTATTGATTGGCTTGCAAGTTGGGTTCTTGGCCTATCACGGTGAAGACATTCTGTTCTGGCAGCGCCTGGCCATTGCATTTGATCTTATTTCTCTAACGATATTCTGGCCTATTATTCGGTCTCTGGATGGCACATGGTTTAGCTGGTTTGTTCGGGCCACCGGCATTCCTTTAATACTTTCCTGGGTTAATAACCATTTTGTAGATCTCACGACAAAACAATCAAAAACAGTCCTTGCACTAACACAACATAATCATACAAAACCCTCAGGGAAACCACTGTTTGAAGGTAGCCTAAGCCTGATTACGATGGTGTTAGTCATTGCATTCTCATGGGTGATCGCAGTACTACCCGACAGTGATCGAGAAAAACAAGTTGCCAGTTGGCTTACAGATTCAACTTATTTCAATTGGAAAAGCACATGCCCATCAAAAGAAACTGGCGGACACTATTTCAAATTGACGGAACAGCTATTTGATGGAATTTACTCGTCAGAAGAGGAATGCCTCAAAAAACCTCAAGACAGTATTTTTAATCGCAATCTTCGACTTAGAGAACAATTACTAATCGCTAATGAACTGAAAGCAGAAGACGAGGCAGATTTAACCCATGAAAATGAGACAATACGAAAAGAAGCGTTTAAAAAAGTAACCCAATTGATTCTCAGTGGTCGCGATTTTCGCTATGCGGATTTCTCTGAAGCCCGATTACCCAAAGTGGATTTTGTTGGTGCTAATGAAGATCCTTCTGATCTCCGTTATGCAAACTTTTCGAATGCTATGTTAACTGATGCACGTATGCACGATACCAAACTGCAAGGAGCTAATTTATACCAAGCTGAGCTAAAGATGGCAGATTTACGCTGGGCCGAACTACAGAGAGCCAGTTTATTTAGCACAAATCTTCAAAGAGCTGATTTAACTGAAGCTTATCTACAGGGGGCAAACTTATTCCAAGCTAACCTACAAGAAGCAAACTTTACATATGCCAATTTACAAGGGGCAGTTTTAACCGATGCAATCCTACAAAAAACGCATTTAAGCGGGGCCTACTTACAAGGGGCAGTTTTAACTGATGCCAAGCTACAAGGGGCATTATTGGACAATGAAACAGATTTATCGCTAGCGGATATCTCTCGCACTGAGTTTGAACCAGCTGTTATAGTAATCAAGAAAGAAAAAACTATAACTCAACCTTATGATTCTGAGAATATACTATATAGTGATATCGATAGAATAGAACATGAGAATAGTTTAACTGCTTATTTGATTGATTTGTCTTGCAAAGACAAATGGACAGCTTTGGGAATTATTCATCATCGAATAAATCGTTATAGTCGAAATCAAATGGGTCAACATAAATACTTTGCTTTGGCGACTCATTATGCACAATGTATGCTTTTCTTGAAAAACCAGAAACATAGTTCTGGCGAGCTAGTTTGCCCTGCCATGTCTAATATAAACGAAGATACGATTAGACTATTAGAAGAAATCGAAACACTGCAAGAATCGAAAAATGCTATTCAACAAACCTTCACTTGCCATACCGACCTTTTAGACCCACCACCGGAAACGGTCGCCACATCTCAGACAAGTGAACACAATGAATAACCAATCCCTGGCTCATCACAACCAACACACACCACGAAAACAAAGCCTATTTGCATCGGGAATACGAGGTCTTCCGCGCCGAGGACTTTCATGTATTGTCAAAAATCAGTACCAATAACAACAAAAGTCTGACTGTACTGAACGTGGCTGATGATAATACGATTGTGACAACCGCAAATCTAGGTTGAACTGGTTTCTATAGATCAATTTAACTAACCCACAGCATCCAAAGCCTGACTAATATCAGCAATAATATCGTCAATATTCTCTATACCCACAGATAGCCGCACAAGTTCCACGCTAACGCCTGCAGCTGACAGTTCTTCTGCATTTAATTGCCGATGCGTGGTCGAAGCGGGATGGCAGGCTAATGACTTGGCGTCGCCAATATTCACCAGACGCAAGATCATTTTTAGTGCATCAATAAACTGCACACCCGATTCAAACCCACCTTTGATACCAAAGCTTAAAATACCAGAGGCTTTGCCGCCGGTGATTTTTTGGCAGGCTTGATAATATGTGCTACTGGGTAGCGCGGCATAGTTAACCCAGTCAATTTTGGCGTGGTTATTCAGATAGGCTGCTACTTTTTCAGCATTTTCACAATGCCGCTCCATGCGTAAACCCAATGTTTCCAGGCCTTGCAGAATCAGAAATGAATTAAACGGCGACAATGCAGCGCCCATGTTGCGTAATGGCACCACGCGACAGCGCCCGATATACGCAGCGGGGCCTAGTGCATCCGTGTAAACAACGCCGTGATAGGAGGGGTCTGGTTCATTTAGAACCGCAAATTTATCTTTATTCGCCACCCAGTCAAATTGTCCTGAATCGATGATTGCACCACCAATACATGTGCCATGCCCACCAATATATTTGGTTAACGAGTGAACGATAATATCCGCACCCAATTCAAAAGGACGGCATAAATAAGGCGTGGCCACGGTATTATCAACAATTAACGGGATACCGAATTTATGCGCAATGCTTGCCAGTCGTTCAATATCAACCACATTACCAGCTGGGTTGCCAATGGATTCACAAAAGACAGCCCGCGTGTTGGCGTCAATGGCTTTCTCAATACCGTCATGATCCTCATAGGACAGCATGCGCACATCAATCCCCTGCCTGGGCAATGTATGAGCAAAAAGGTTATAAGTGCCGCCATATAATTGTGTGGTGCTGACGATATTGGTACCGGCCTGGCAGATGCATTGAATGGCATAGGTAATCGCCGCCATGCCGGATGCAACGGCCAAAGCACCAACGCCACCTTCCATAGCAGCCAAACGCTGTTCCAAAACATCCGTGGTGGGATTCATGATCCGCGTATAAATATTCCCCTGCACCTTCAGATCGAAAAGATCCGCACCGTGCTGGGTATCGTCAAACGTGAAGGAAGTGGTTTGATAAATAGGCACCGCAGCCGCGCGGGTTGGGGCTTCTGATTCATAGGCATGATGCAATGCCAGGGTTTCAAGTTTCATAAACAATAGTCTTCTCGTAAAAAAACAGGTTCAAATGCAACAGATAAATTCAAACCGAAAACACCTGACTGGGCGTTCTTGGATGCCATTATTGAGTTTATCAGTTATTTTACTTCTATCTTGCACATCAGAAGATGGAAAATTTTACCCACAGGGCATTGGTTCATGAGAATATAAGCAGCTCTAATACTAACCTGAATATTGCACCAGTACGTAAGATTTTGGACTACAATCATTATGCTTACTGGTTTTCAGTGATTTTTGCAAAAATACAGTTTGTACCCAAGATTTTACTTGCTGGTTTTTAACTTGCCCTGTTTTGAATTGAACGCACATGCTCTCTACGCCGCAGAATAACTGCGTCTCCGGTCGCGAGCACGCTCAATTCAAAACAGTTCGGCGTTTAAATTCCAGCAACTGGTGCAATTTTCAGGCTAACGAATTTAATGAATAACCAGACTTTAAAACTACGCCGCATCGCAATCGACACTTACCACGAGAACGTGGCCTATCTGCACCGTGAATGCGAAGTCTACCGGGTGGAAGGCTTTCAAGCATTGTCTAAAATCAAGATCAGTGCCAATGGCAACAAGATACTCGCGGTGCTGAATGTGGTTGATGATGATGCGATTGTCACACCGACTGAGCTGGGTCTTTCCGAGCAGGCTTATAAGCAGCTTAATGTGAGTGATGATTGTTTGATCAGTGTTGATCATGCCGAACATCCTGCGTCCATGGATGCAGTGCGGCGTAAGATCAATGGTGAGCGGCTGACGCTGGAAGATTTTGTGGGGATCACACAGGACATTGCTGAAAGCCGCTATTCAAAAATGGAAATGGCTGCGTTTTTGGTGGCATCCGGGCAAAACAGTTTGGATCGCGACGAAGTGTATTTCCTCACGCAAGCCATGCTACAGTCCGGCCAAAGACTGAACTGGTCGGAACCTTTGGTTGCCGATAAACATTGCATCGGCGGTATTCCCGGCAATCGTACCTCTATGCTGGTGGTACCCATTGTTGCAGCACATGGTATGTTGATTCCCAAAACATCCAGTCGTGCCATTACTTCTCCTGCAGGTACTGCTGACACCATGGAAGTACTGGCGAAGGTCAATCTTTCACCCGGCAAATTGCATGACATTGTGCGTAAGCAGCGTGGCTGCTTAGCCTGGGGCGGTACTGCGCGTCTTGCACCAGTGGACGATATGCTAATCTCAGTTGAAAGACCGCTGGGTATAGACTCGCAAGGGCAGCTGGTAGCATCAATCTTATCTAAAAAATTGGCTGCCGGATCAACCCATTTGCTTATTGATATCCCCGTTGGGCCTACCGCTAAAGTTCGGCACATGCGCGAAGCCTTGGCATTAAGAAAGCTGTTTGAGTTTGTCGGCGACCAGCTCAATATTCATTTGGAAGTGATTATTACCGACGGGCGACAACCTATCGGTCGCGGTATCGGTCCCACACTGGAAGCCAGAGATGTCATGATGGTGCTGGAAAACAACCCCAAAGCACCTGAGGATTTGCGCCAAAAATCGTTGGAACTGGCAGGACGCATTATTGAGTTTGACCCAGATGTGCGTGGTGGTAGAGGGTACGCCATTGCACGCGATATTCTTGATTCCGGCAGAGCATTAGAAAAAATGAATGCCATCATTTTAGGTCAAGGCGCACATACGATTGATTTCACACCCGGCAAACATTGCTTTGAAGTCAAAGCCTGTCATTCCGGCATAGTGACCACTATCGACAATTTACAAATGGCAAAAATCGCGCGGATCGCCGGTGCGCCCATCGATAAAAAAGCAGGCGTTGATCTTGTTCACAAAACAGGGGACACAGTCACTAAAGGTGACGTTATTTACCGCATCTACGCCGAATTTATGTCCGACTTTGAATTTGCAAAAAAACTCGTGGCGCAAAATAATGGCTATACAATTGAAAAACAATAACGCTGCGTTGTCTGTATTATCAATGTTTAAAATGAAAAACACACAATTATGTTAATCATTGGTTTTGACGATTATCGGCCACAGGCGCAAAGACTGGCCGAGGCCTTGCAAGCGAATTATCAAGAGGTGAACCACCATGCCTTCCCGGATGGGGAAAGCTTGATTCAAGTGCCCACAGAACTGCCTGTGCATGTGATATTGGTCAGAAGCCTGCACCAACCCAATAGTAAAATCATCGAACTACTGTTTAGCGCATCGGCCTTGCGCAAACACGGCGCAAAACGCATTACATTGGTCGCGCCCTATTTGTGTTATATGCGCCAGGATACAGAAAATCACCCCGGTGAGGCAGTAAGCCAACAAGTGATTGGAAAGTTGTTGGCCGAACATTTCGATGACGTGATTACCGTCGACCCACATTTGCACCGCATCTCGAAGCTTTTTCAGGCTATTCCCATTCAGAATGCAATTGCACTTTCTGCCGGCAACACCATTGGCGCATTTCTGAAAAGCATGTTTAAAACGGGGGTTTTAGTCGGGCCAGACAGTGAATCTGAACAATGGGTAAAGGAAATTGCGACAAATATCGGCTTCTCCTACGTGATCGCCACAAAGGTAAGAAGTGGGGATAAGCAAGTGGATGTGCATATCCCGCAGCAAGATTATCAAGACCAAAACACCATCATCATTGACGACATGGCCAGCACTGGCCGCACCATAGCTCGCGCTGCAGAAAAATTACTGCAAACGGGCGCCAGACAAGTTGATGCTGTGGTTACACATCCATTATTTTTCAGTGATGCTGAACAATTTATTCAGCAATGCGGTGTTACAAATATCTGGAGTACCGACAGTATCACTCACCCGACCAACACCATTTATTTGGCCCCGCTATTGGCGGGACAAATTAAACTGATGTGCTGAGTTATGCATCGTGCAAGAACTACCGCAGATTCCACCCGGAATTCGTTAAAACACCCAGAACGACTTCACTAAAACGCTTGGCAAACAATTGGGCGATACCTTCTCGTGTGGTGAAGTCGACAATATATTCAGCTTTTATCACTTCTCTTGCAACAAATTCGGTACTACCCATTGCGTCCGCTAAACCAAGTTCAATGCTTTTCTGGCCGGTCCACACGATACCACTATATATTTCAGGCACATCTTTTAGGCGATCACCTCTGCCTTCTTGCACCACACTGATAAATTGTTCATGAATCTCACTCAATAAGACTCGGGCATGATCGCTCTGTTGCGGGTCCAGCGGTGAGAAAGGATCAAGAAAGCCTTTGTTTTCGCCAGCCGTAAGCAAACGTCTCTCGACACCTAATTTTTCTAAGGTACCGGTAAAACCAAAACCATTCATTAAAACGCCGATAGAACCGACAAGGCTGGCCTTATCAACATAGATTTTATCAGCAGCAGCAGCGACATAATACCCCCCCGAGGCGCAAATATCTGCAATGACAGCATACAGAGGAATATCTGGATACACACCGCGCAGACGACGTATTTCATCGTTAATATAACCCGCTTGCACTGGACTGCCGCCCGGACTGTTAATGCGCAGTATTACACCTTGCGTGTTTTGATCCTCAAATGCAAGCTGCAAACCTTTTATAACGTTATCCGCACTACTGACACTGTCATCTGAAATGACGCCTTGTAAATCAACAAGTGCTGTATGCTTGTCAGACAGTCGAACCGAACCGGAGCCAAGCCACCCCATGGCAAGGAAAAGCAGCACGAAAAGATAAATAAAGGTCAGCGATTTAAAAAATATTCCCCAACGCCTGCTGCGTCGTTGTTCTTTCAAAGAAGATAGTGCAAGGCCCTCTAAGAGGTTTCTTTCCCATCCATCTTTTTTATCTTCATCAGTCATAACAGTTTATCCAAAAAAATTCAACTTTGACTACTATATAATAAAAAAAAATATAACAAATAGTAAAGTAAGTGAATTTGATGTTGTATATTTAAAATCAATTGTCGGTTTTGAATTGAATACTCATTGTCTAAAGGGCACTTCTTAAAATCCAGATTTCATCCCAACTGCTGTGTTACATAAAAATTAATTGCTCACGTTTCAAACATATGCTGCGCTGCAAAATTTTTTCCGCGCCTTGCATTTGGGCGAACTCTAAATTTTTAGAAGCGCCCTAAATTCAAACAAGATTCACACTCAAGAAAAAAGCCCCACATTGCAATAATGTGGGGCTTTTAAATGAGTGCCTGGCGGTAACCTACTTTCACATGCGTAAACACACTATCATCGGCGCGACTTCGTTTCACGGTTCTGTTCGAGATGGGAAGAGGTGGGTCCAAAGTGCTATGGCCGCCAAGCGAAACTGAGCACAAAACAGATTTAGATATAAAACTGTTTTGTGATTGGAAAAAGTAAAGGGGTTATCAATATCAAAACAAATCAATAATAATAAAAAAAATTATTAAAGTTATAGGATCAAGCCACACGGTCAATTAGTATCGGTTAGCTTAACATATTACTATGCTTCCACACCCGACCTATCAACGTCGTAATCTTCGACGAACCTTTAGGGGGGTTTAACCCCCGGGAAGTCTTATCTTGAGGTAAGTTTCCCGCTTAGATGCTTTCAGCGGTTATCTCGTCCACACTTAGCTACCCGGCGATACGACTGGCGTCATAACCGGTACACCAGAGGTGTGTCCACTCCGGTCCTCTCGT
>JAJFJK010000157.1 GCA_021774075.1 Nitrosomonas sp.
ATTGTCGAAACTCTTCCATGCGCACCAAATAACGATCATAACAATCACCATTTACACCCACGGGTATATCAAAATCGAGCCGGTCATAGACTTCATACGGTTGCTTCTTGCGTACATCCCATTCCACACCGGAACCACGTAGCATCGGGCCTGTAAAACCAAGCGCCAATGCCCGTTCGGCAGAGACTATACCAATATCAACCAAGCGTTGTTTCCAAATACGATTATCCGTTAACAAGGTTTCATATTCATCGACATAGGTTGGAAAACGATTGGTAAAGTCTTCAATGAAATCTAATAAAGAACCTTCTCTGTTTTCATTGCGTATACGTGTTTGTTTTTCACTATGAATTTTTGACGATTGATACTGCGGCATGGTATCCGGCAAATCACGATACACGCCACCCGGTCTATAATACGCAGCATGTAATCTGGCACCGGACACGGCTTCATAGCAATCCATCAGGTCTTCTCTTTCACGGAATGCATACAGAAACATGGTCATTGCGCCAACATCCAGCGCATGTGCACCAATCCATAACAAGTGATTAAGAATGCGGGTAATCTCGTCAAACATTACGCGAATATACTGCGCTCTTAGCGGTACATCTACTTGCAGCAATTTCTCAATGGCCATGACATAGGCATGTTCATTGGACATCATCGAAACATAATCCAAACGATCCATATAGGGAACTGATTGAAGATATGTCTTGGTTTCCGCCAGTTTCTCTGTTGCACGATGCAATAATCCAATATGTGGATCAGCACGTCGCACAACTTCTCCATCCAATTCCAGCACCAGTCTCAACACGCCATGTGCTGCCGGGTGTTGTGGTCCAAAATTCATGGTGTAATTACGTATTTCTGCCATAGCTAACTTCTAAGAATTCCAACTAAAATCAATCACAGTAATATTGATTCCCATCATTACTGCCTGTCCGCATAATTTTCTTCGCGTATTACATGCGGTGTAATCTCTCGGGGCTCTATACTGACAGGCTGATAAATAACACGTTTCTGTCCTTCGTCATAACGCATCTCAACATTTCCCGTGATTGGAAAATCTTTACGGAAGGGATTACCGATAAAACCATAATCAGTAAGAATACGACGCAAATCTGGATGACCCGTGAAAACAATGCCGTAAAGATCGAATGCTTCACGTTCAAACCAGTTTGCAGTTGGCCATATGTCCGTGACTGAGTCTACAACAGGAAACTCATCATTTTCTGCAAATACTTTAACACGTAAGCGCTGATTAAGTTTAACGGATAGCAAATGATAAACAACCGCAAAGCGCCTGCCTTTTGGGTTTTCTGCTAAAAGCTCATCACTATAGGTTAAGTAATCTACGCCACATAAATCCATCAGCGTATCAAAAGCAAGCGCTTCATGATCACGTAACAGTTCAAGCGTGGCTTGGCTACCGGCAGGATTTACAGCAATGGTTACTTCGTCAAAATGCTGATGTAAATTGACAAGCTTGTCAGACAACGCATTGGTTAAAGCTGTAGAAAGTGTTTCTTGATGAATAGTAGTCATACGTTCATTATCGCGCAATCGTATTGGTACGATTTATTTTATTTTGTAATTGTATAATGCCATACAGCAAAGCTTCTGCTGTGGGTGGACAACCCGGCACATAGATATCAACAGGCACTACGCGATCACAACCACGCACAACGGAATAAGAATAATGGTAATACCCGCCACCATTAGCACATGAACCCATGGATATAACCCAACGCGGTTCCGCCATTTGATCGTAAACCTTACGCAATGCGGGGGCCATTTTATTGCACAATGTTCCAGCCACTATCATGACATCAGACTGTCTTGGGCTTGGGCGAAACACAATACCAAAACGATCAAGGTCATAACGAGACGCGCCTGTCTGCATCATTTCCACCGCACAACAGGCTAAACCAAAAGTCATCGGCCATAAAGAACCGGTGCGACCCCAATTAATTACCGCATCTAAATTTGTCGTTACAAAACCCTTTTCCAAGGTTCCTTCAATACTCATAACACTAATCCCACTCTAACGCTCCCCGCACCCATTCGTAGATAAAGCCTACCACCAGGATACCGAGAAATACCATCATGGATAGAAAACCAAATAAGCCAATTTCATCCAAAACAATTGCCCAAGGAAACAAGAATGCAATTTCCAGATCAAACAGAATGAAGAGTATCGCTACTAAGTAATATCGCACATCAAACTTCATGCGCGCGTCTTCAAACGCTTCAAAACCACATTCATATGTCGACAGTTTTTCACTATCCGGGCGATTTGGTGCCAGCAGCCAGCCACACAGCATTGGCACGACACCAACAAAGAAACCAACGATTAGAAATAATAAAATAGGAAAGTAATTTTCTAGCATTTTTTAATTATTCTTAAGTTTTAATGATTTTATACTGCTTGGCTCGTTTGTGTGGATATAAATGGTGCCGACGGCGAGACTCGAACTCGCACAGCTTTCGCCACCGCCCCCTCAAGACGGCGTGTCTACCAATTCCACCACGTCGGCGGCTAAACTATGCGCATACACTAAAAACTGCCCAAACCATTTTTTGAAAATCAGTTTGGTATTTGTCCAGCCTTTAATGCATCATCAAAAGTAGGGATCTCTAAATCTGTCATTGGCTCATCTTCCATATCCAGTATTGATTCAGGATCAATTGGCGTTGAGGTACGCTCTGATTCTTGAACTTCTCCCATGATTCCCATAACACCCAAATCGTCCGTCTGATTCATTGAGAAATAGGTCAAGCCCATACTGGTTGAAAAAAACATTGCAGCGATAAAGCCTGTCATTCGACTTAAAAATGTTGCAGAACCACTTGCACCGAAAAGGCTTCCAGATGATCCGCCGCCAAATGCAGCGCCCATATCCGCACCTTTACCATGTTGCAATAAGACCAACACTACTAACACAACTGCTAATGTTATATGTGTCATCCAAACCAAATTTTCCAACGTGTTACTCCAATTAATTTAATTCTGTAAAGCGTGACATACTGCAATAAAATCACTAGCAATTAATGATGCACCGCCAATTAAACCGCCATCAATATCCGGCATTGCAAATAATTCAGCCGCGTTATTTGCTTTAACACTGCCACCATACTGTATGGTCAAGTTTTCTGCCACACCAGCATTTTGAGCAGCAATGCCACTTCTAATAAATTCATGTACATCCTGAGCCTGTTGCGGTGAAGCTGTTTTACCCGTACCAATCGCCCAAATCGGCTCATAGGCCACGACTGCTTTACTTAGCGAGTCTACACCAGCTAAAGCAATCACAGCTTTTAATTGTTCTTCAATAATCTTTTCTGTCGTCCCGGCTTCACGCTGTTCTAATGTCTCGCCGACACATAGGATCGGTATTAAACCAGCATTTTGCGCCGCCAGGTATTTCTCTGCAACAACTTTGCTGTGTTCACCAAAAAGTGTTCTTCTTTCTGAATGACCCACAATAGCGTAGGTACAGCCAAAATCCTTCAGCATGGCGGTTGACACTTCTCCCGTGTAAGCACCTTTGTCGTATTGACTGACATTTTGCGCCCCCCAGGTAATATTGGTGTCGCGTAAAGTCGCTTGCACTGAGGAGAGATAAGGATAAGGCACACATACAGACACACTTGCATCACGCAATCCCGCCACACCAGAAACTACTGCATTGAGTAATTCATTATTTTCAGCCAGATTACCATGCATTTTCCAATTACCTGCTACGAGCTTTTTGCGCATTTGCTTCTTTCCTCAACTTCTCAAAAGTGGCGATGCTACTCTTGATTGCTTATCTAGTCAATCTCAGGCTTGCTGTGCAAGGTACTTATGCAGCCGCAAAACCACCGTATTTCTTCACGTATTCTATACTTTAAATCAAACAATTAATCCAAATTAAATTACGATTTCCGGGTGCACTGGGCGCAATTTTGAATTTATTAGACCGTGCTGATTTATGCACAATTTGAGTGATGAGCAAACAAAAACGACAAAGCTATGATTAACCAGCTTACCTAACCAAAGCGCCCGGTAATATAGTCTTCCGTTTGCTTGTTTTTTGGTTTAATGAATATGGTATCTGTCACATCAAACTCAATTAACTCGCCCAAATACATATAGGCCGTATAGTCCGACACGCGTGCTGCTTGTTGCATGTTATGCGTAACAATAAGTATCGTTACTTTACTCTTTAAATCTGCAATTAACTCTTCAATACTAGCCGTTGCGATAGGATCCAGCGCAGACGTTGGTTCATCAAACAACAAAATTTCCGGATCCGTAGCTAATGCCCGCGCGATACACAAGCGTTGCTGTTGACCGCCCGATAAATTGAATGCCAGTTCATGCAAACGATCTTTAACTTCATCCCAAAGTGCCGCATTGCGTAGCGCAGTTTCAATTCTTTCATCCAAAATTGCGCGCTGCTTAACACCTCTAACGCGTAAACCATATGCCACATTCTCATAAATCGATTTTGGAAACGGGTTGGGTTTTTGAAATACCATGCTTATTCGCATACGTACCTCAATCGGATCAACATTTTCGGCCAAAATATTCACGTCATCGGGATACAGCATAATTTCCCCGTCGTAGCGATTACCCGGATACAAATCATGCATACGATTAAAACATCGCAGAAACGTTGATTTACCACATCCAGAAGGGCCAATCAGTGCGGTAATTTTTTTATCATGCAACACCATGTTGACATTCTTCAGGGCATTGAACGTATCATAATAAAAACTCAGATCCTTAACTTCGGATTTATACTGAATTGACTCTGAATTAGTTTCCATTATTTCTCTACCACTTAATATTTTTACGCATGCGATAACGCAAATAAATTGCCAGCCCATTCATTGCAAGTGTCATGACAACAAGCACTAAGCCGGCTGCTGCCGCATTTAATTGAAAAGCTTCTTCAGGGCGAGATACCCAGTTGAACATCTGAATTGGCATTACGGTAAATGGTGCACTTAACCATTCAAATGATACGTAAGGAAATTCCTCAGTTACCGGCGCTGGCGGTAAAAATGCAATAAACGTCAACGCACCAATGGTAATTATAGGTGCGGTCTCACCGATTGCCCGAGCCAAGCCGATAATGACACCGGTCAATATACCAGCAGCCGAATAGGGCAACAAATGGTCTGATACGGTTTGCCATTTTGTAGCGCCAAGCGCATACGCACCCTCTCGTATTGCCACCGGAATCGATCGTATTGCTTCGCGCGTTGCTACAATAACAACGGGTAAAATTAATAGCGCTAATGCTAAGCCCGCCGCCAAAATACTTTGACCAAAACCAAGTTGATAAACAAACAAGCCTAAGGCAAGCAGGCCATATATTATCGAAGGTACGCCAGCCAGATTCGTGACATTAATTTCGATAATCTCTGTAAATATATTTTTAGGCGCATATTCTTCCAAATAAACCCCTGAAGCAATGCCCAGTGGCACGGCAGAGGCCGCCGTCACCAACATGACCAGTGTCGTACCTACCCATGCCGACAAGATACCCGCCATCTCTGGATGCCGGGATGGGAAAGACGTAAAGAATAACCAGGTTAAACGCGGCATACCATCAATCAGCATTTGTGCAAACAGTGCAATAAACGTTAATACTGCAATCATTAATGCAATAATACCGGCAATCATAAACATCAAATCCCAGCGTTTATGCCGACCTATGATTTTACGGATTTCTGTAAGATTATTAATATCTTTCATGATGAAATATCAACCAATTTTAGCTTAATATATTTCACGATATCGTTTACGTAACAAATGCCCAAAAATATTAAATACCAAGGTCATTAACAACAACGTTAAACCTGCAGCAAATATTGTCTGATAACCAATACTGCCATGCGGCAAATCGCCCAAGCTGACCTGTACGATATAAGCAGTGATCGTCGCCGCTGGCTCCATCGGGTTCCAGGTCAGGTTCGGTTGCATACCAGCTGCAATCGCAACAACCATGGTTTCACCAATAGCCCTGGATATCCCTAGAATATATGCTGCGGCAATACCTGAGAAAGCTGCCGGCATGACAACTCTAGTCGCTGTCTGAAAACGTGTTGCTCCCATCGCATAGGAACCTTCACGCAAATGCATGGGTACTGCTCGCATGGCGTCTTCTGCCATGGAACTGACATATGGAATAATCATAATCCCCATGACTAAGCCAGCCGATAGCAAGCTGAATCCAGGCAACTCCGGGAAAATGATCTGCAGTAATGGCGTAACAAATAACAACGCGAAGTAACCATACACGACTGTTGGCACACCACCTAGTAATTCAAGAAAGGGTTTGGCAATTTCACGCACGGTAAAAGGAGCGAACTCAGAAAGATATATCGCAATAATCGTTCCCAATGGAAGCGCTACCAAAAGCGCCACCATCGAACTGACTAGCGTTCCAGCAACTAATGGCATAATGCCATAATGCGCATTGTCGAACAGCGGCGTCCATTGCGTATCAGTCAGAAACTCCCAGAGCGAGACATGCTGGAAAAACACATAGGATTCTTTTACCAGCATTGCAATAATTGCAAGCATAATCGCTACAGAAAGTAGCGCTGACATGAACAGTAGTAACTCTATAAAACGTTCATGCAAATGGCGTCGGAAGCTATATCCAAGCTTACCTGGATGTTTTGCTTTATTGTGTGACTTTACTGCCACAGGAAATACTCTTTAATAAATTGAAATATCTTTATTCTGCAATTACTTGAGGAATCACTCTTTTGGCAATAAAACATACAACAAGATAACTACCAGGGCAGGTTTATTTCAAGAATAATTCTTAATTTGCAGAACCGCAGTTAATAGCTTAAAACAATGCTATCCGTGTTAATTAATGCCGCACTGCTTTTAAGCAATTATTCCGGATGTACGCTTGCACACCCAGAATGATTACATAGCTATATTACAAAACGATGACAATTAATAATCATCATCCCAGTCATCATCGTCGTCGTCCCAGTCATCATCATCATCCCAGTCGTCCGGCTTCAATACCAGCTCGCCAGCAGCAAGACTTGCATCCAGGTCGGTCTCAGGGGCTTCGTCATGTACCAAG
>JAJFJK010000158.1 GCA_021774075.1 Nitrosomonas sp.
TGCAGAACAAGCCAATGCCGCCAAAACGCGATTTCTTGCAGCGGCAAGCCATGATTTGCGCCAACCCATTCATGCGCTGGGTCTGTTTTTTGCCGAACTCTCTGATCGCGTGCGCAGTCCTGAAAACGACACATTAATTACACAAGTCGACGACTCTATCAATGCTATCAATTCCATGCTTAATGCTTTACTGGATGTTTCCAAATTAGACGCAGGCGTAGTCAAGCCCAATGTCGAGTGTTTTACACTTACAAAACTTTTCGCAAGATTAGAATCGGAATTCATGCCGATCGCATCGGAAAACCATAACGATTTGCGAATTCGTCACACCAATACCTCTGTGCGAAGTGACCCTGCCATGCTGGAACGTATGCTGCGTAATCTGATTAGTAATGCGCTTAAATATACTGAGAACGGGCGTGTTTTGGTCGCAGCCCGACCTCGCGGCGGAAATATTGAGATCCAGGTTTTTGACAATGGTCCCGGTATTCCTGAAGATCAGCTTGATGAAATCTTCATCGAATTCCATCAATTGGGAAACCCGGCACGGGATAGACGACAGGGACTAGGACTGGGACTCGCCATTGTCAAAAGACTGGCCGATCTCTTAAAACATGAAGTTAAAGTGGCATCGAATCCTGGCCGTGGCTGTTGTTTTTCAATCACCTTGCCACTTGTTCAGAGCATACAAGAAACATCAAGCACAAAGTCAACAAATGTTTCTACGGCACATTCCTTAGTTGGACGCTCGGTACTGGTATTGGATGATGACATTGCGGTGTTGGAGGGTATGTGTGGATTACTAAAGCAATGGGGATGTCAAGTCATTACCGCGTGTTCACCTACCGAAGCTTTCGATCAACTCGACCACGAACAAATAAAACCTGAACTACTGATTGTAGATTATCGTTTGCCTGATAACGTATCAGGTATTGAAATTGCGAAAAAGCTTCAAGACAGGATGGGCTATCCAATATCTGTATTGATTATTACCGGCGACACCGGACCTGAGCGATTACGAGAAGCAGATACTAGTGCTTTTCCACTGTTACATAAACCCGTGCAACCTGCTAAACTTCGAAGTACATTGCAATATTTGTTACGTAAGAAAAATACAGAATGATACTTCAGCATGGTTTTTCTGCACTTGGCTCATGCTCTATGCAAAGCATAATCGAAAAATTGAGATTTTACACATTAAGCTTGCTGTCTTACTCATCTTGCAGGTTTTCAGTAGTAATCAAACCCAGTCTTAGACCCTTCATCACTGCATCAACTCGGTTACGAACCTCCAGTCTATCTATGATATCACTTACATGTTGTTTTACAGTTCCAACTTCCAAACCCAATGTATTCGCAATGGATTTATTAGACGCCCCTTCAGCCATGAGCTTTAGAACTTCAACCTGACGAGGCGTTAATAAGTCCCTTCCAGGTGGTTCTGGTTCTGGTTCTGGTTCTGGTCCTGGTTCAGGTTCAGGTCCTCGTCCTGGAAAAAAATTATCACCCCCCAATATGATATGCAACGCACTAAGCATATTATGACAACCATATGTTTTTGGAATGTAGCCAAACGCACCGTTTTCATATGCGCGTTGCACGTCTAATACATTTTCTGAACCAGAGAGAACAACAATTGGTGCCGTTGGTATCAATTCTCGTAAACCTGGCAATGCTGTCAATCCATCTATTTCTGGCAAACCAATATCAAGTAGTATCAGATCAAGATTACGCACGCTGGAAATAAGTTGCGTTGCTTCAAGTATATTCGTAGCTTCTAAAACAACAACATTTTCGGCTAGCTTATTAAGAACAAGTAATAATGCATTTCGAAACAAAGGGTGGTCATCAATAAGCAAAATATGCACTGTTTAACTCCAGTCTGAGTTTCTAACTATAAATTCTTTACGATTACCTAATATGGGACAAACACGACAAATGCACTGCTAAGGGCCGTTGAAGTAAAGAAACCAACAGAACCCTTGAAGGAAAATAACAAATTCTTCTTAGAAGAATATTCAATACTTTTGCATTGATATATCTGCTAACAAAACAGCAACACTATTAAAGAAGAATCGTAACACGATTAACACTGGTTGGCAGCCCGATTCATGGTGTCATTTAATCCCCTCAAAAAGTTTCAAGACGTCTCAAACGGTACTGCCAAGTTAACGGTACCTGAGCGATATTAACAGAATGAAAAATTCAGCGACCCTATACAAACGCCATCGATTTCCATCTGAAATCATACAATATGTAGTGCGGCTCTATCATCGATTTAACTAAAGCCATCGTAATATTGAAGACCTGTTATCTGAAAAAGAAATTGATGTGACGCATGAAACGATCTAATGACGCATCAGTTGATAATCTATGGTAGGTTTGGAATCGTCGACGATCTGATTTTTAGTCAGGTGTGCTAGCCATCAAGTTGACAAGCTAAGGAACAACTATCAACTAACTGATTATATTGTATTTAATATGCTTAGAGTGAGAATTTATAACGAACTCATTTTACATAATGTAAATCATAACCCATCTTTGTCAAAACATTTCAAGGTTTGCTTCCTCATCAATGAGTTAATCTCAATCAACAGCACCCGTTGGCACTACAAATTTTATTTTTGTTAGCTAATGACAGTTTTTCTCTTTCTTTCATGGCTTTGAGGTTGTGTCAGTATTTAAAACTTGCCATAGTTTAGAGGATCTGACAATTAATTAATTATTATTATGGCACTACATTGGCCTTGAAATAATTATATGGTTATATATCAATATATTAAGAAATATTTATATGGAAAAATGCAGATTTTGGGTGTAATTTTGACAAAGATGGGATAAGAGTTTACATCAGTATAGCCATAAGCAACTGTATTTATGAAATAAATTTAGGGGGAGGGGTAACCGCAAAACTCTCTAAAAACGTTTATTCATAATGGTCTTGTATTTTAGATCCAGAAAAGTACCATCATAAGTACCATCAATTTTTTGTGCTGCAAGAAAATATCACTTCACTTAATCCATCAATCAAGGGCAATAAATAGCCTTCAAAAAGTTAGAAAATTAAATTATCTACACCAGCTCAACTCTAAAGTCTCAATGTTTCATGTCGATACAATAATTGCAGTAAAGTAATAACTAGAAGTGGTTTCATTTTATATCTCCCCTTGATGTCAGCGGGGGTCTTAAGTGACTCCCCGTTGATTTCCGTTAACAAGTCTCTGCCAATTGATTTAATGTAATGCGTTCTTGGTCACTGTACCGCAAGCCATATTTATCCTTGACGCGCTCCCATAACTTCCCATACTCGCACCAGTAAGACTCCATAGGTGGCAACCATTCATGTGGCGCTTTGTCTGATTTAGATTGATTTGTTGAGTCATCAACAACAAGAAGATTATCAAAATCGTTTGCAAACTCTCTACGCTGTGCCTTTGTCCAACTGTCAGCCCCATGTCTGTGAGCATGTGCAAGAGGTACTACATGGTCAATATCAACGTCTGAGGCTTTTGTGAAGGTTTTGCCTGTATAAACGCCATACCATTGGCCATGTTTAACCGTACAGTGTTTAGAATCTTTGAATTGCACTGAAACCTTGCTTGAAACTATTAAAATCTCTTGGCGCGTGTTCTGGCAGTCTCCATCCTCATCTATCCAGTGTGGCCAGTCTTTACGGTTATAAACTTTGCTATATGTTCCTGGTTTAGCCTCTTGATACGCTTCTTCTGATTGTTTATGAATGGAAAAACAAGGTTCTTTATGGCAGTGATATGTATTGTTTTTACGGTCAAAATGGCCGCCTTGGTTATCTACTCCGCCAGGATGAGAAAACACAAAGGCAGGTATCAGCAGAAGTAACAAGAAAGTAATTTTCATGGGCATCATTTACCGAAAATAAATCATGTTAGCAATAAAAAACTGTTTTTCTAAACTGCCCGTGTGATTTTTTGGGCTAGGTGCGGTACTGGGTATTGAAGTTGTGAAGAATTGACCCGCCCCGTCTAAGTGCTTGATTGAGTTGCGGTATCAGTCTTTAAAGTGGCGGAATTTCAACAAGCTGTATTACATATTTCGTTTACTTGGTTAACTCCAAAGTTAACGCTTTTTAATAGTTCACCTAATTAATGAAATGTAAAAATGTTTACCCGTTTTATTTTCCTACACACTAAACTTTGTGTGAGGTTTGCACAGCCCCCATGAATGAAATCCCAGGAAGTACCATGGCTTTCTGACGCGAATAGATTATTAAATTAATGATATTAAAACATTGATAAGTGTATTAAACGTGTGCATAGTTTTACAGATTGCACTTGGAAGAAAAATTATGAAACGATTTAGAACATGTTTAGCCGTCATTTTACTAACGGCATTAGTAATTGTTCCTGTTAATGCTCAATGGGATGAAGTTATTGCGGCATATGCAGCTGGTGATTATGCAACAACCCTAAAAATAATAAAACCGCTTGCTGAGCATGGAGAGGCGCGAGCACAGCACAATCTTGGAGTTATGTACGGCAGTGGCCAAGGCGTTCTCCAAGATTATGAAATGGCAATTAAATGGTATCAGATGGCTGCGGATCAGGGGTATGCGTCAGCACAGTACAATCTTGGAGTTATGTATGACAATGGCCTAGGCGTTCTGCAAGATTATAAAATGGCAGTTAAATGGTATCAGATGGCTGCGGATCAGGGACGTGCGTCAGCACAGTACAATCTTGGAGTTATGTATGACAATGGCCTAGGCGTTGTGCAAGATTATAAAATGGCGCACATGTATTTCAATATCAGCGCTGCTAACGGTAATAATCTAAGCAGAGAATACCGCGATGAAATATCAGTCAAGATGACACCTCAACAGATAGCAGAAGCCCAACAGATGGCACGTGAATGGATTGAAAAAAACAAATTCTAAATTTCCCAAACTCTCTGATTGTCATCATTTCATATGACCGCGAGACTGTAACAAATTCTGTGTAACTGTTTATCATTAACCCCAAATATGGGAAAGGATAGACAGGCGATGAAAAACGAAGAACTCCATGCTATAGCCCAATTAGCGGCTAAGAATATAAAAACCGAAGAAGATCTGAAC
>JAJFJK010000159.1 GCA_021774075.1 Nitrosomonas sp.
TCTTCCAGAATTAAGCAACCTGCAGCATAATCCCAAGGTTTCTGCCCGCCATGTAAATACAGGTCAAAATAACCAGCTGCCGTGTAGCACCATTCCAACGCGCTCGCTCCATAACTACGTTGAGATGAATAAGGCGGGTTCGCCGCAATCTTTTCTACCAATTTCCGATCCAACCGCTTCAAATCTATATGTGCAATCACTCTAGACAATGTAGGCACATGCGGATTAATCGGCAACAAATTCCCATTTAGATAAGCACCGCAACCTTTCTTGGCATAAAACATTTCATTTGTAATAGGATTATAAACAACCCCTAAAATACTTTTACCCTGCTGCATCAGTGCCACTGAAATTGCAAAATAAGGCAACCCATTGAGAAAATTGGAAGTGCCATCAATTGGATCCACACTCCACAAACCAACGTCTCCTGCAGCCCACTGTTCTCGCTGCACCTGCTCAGGCATTTCCTCACCCAACTGGGCGCAAGGGTAAATCTTTTGCAACTCTCGCAACAACACTTCTTGTGCAATAAGATCCGCTTCTGAGAAAAAACTACCGTCTGGTTTAAACTCCCGCGTCACCTGTAAATAACGTGGCATGATTTCCTCGTGCGCAACCTTCTTAACAACAGCAATCACTGCATCCAACATTTTCAACTTAACCGCCACTTGATCGGGCAACCAATACTGGGCATTTGATCCACGAGTTCCTGACCAGTTATAGTAACTTGCAGCAAACCCTCAAGTACTACTAATCCGTTATTTGTTTTTGACAGATCCACGCCATTAAATTTTAAGAGAAATATCGCGAGCGACATGGTCAGTTCTAACATTCCAATACTGACTAGGAGGCTGTCCGAGAATAGTAATCGTAGCGAGGGAAAGCCATTTTGAGGCATATTTTTTGATCATTTGAGGCGCATAGTTGTTCTATTTAACGAAAATTATCGGGGAATATGACCAAAATGGCTTTTCCGTAGTAGATTATTCTATTCTCGGACAGCCTCCTAGGTGAATTCACCTCGTTATATTTTAGTAAAAACGCAAGATTGGTGATATGAATTTAACGCCATGAGGTAAGCCTCCGGTTTTTCCGGAGGTCATTTACCTAAAGCGGCAAAACAGTAGTATCCAGCGGCTTCCCCTTGCGGTTAAAGGTTTTCACCTCAATTTGTTTTTTGCTCACATTCACCCGGCTGAAGTTGTCTTCTTGTTGGAAGCCTTTGCTGGTGTAGTGCATGATGACGGAGCCGTCTTCGAATACGTCGAAACCGTCGCCTTCTGCCTCAGAGTCATGCACATAGTCAAGTGGGTCACCATCGGCAAAAGGGAATGGCCAGTATAAGGCGGATGAGGTGATGTCATAAGCACGCAGGGCACGGACTTTAGGTTTTTTGCTTTTGAACTTGATGCTTGCGCAGTTTGAGCAGTGAATGTCTCCACTCAAGAACACGACATTTTGGATGTGATTATTGACGATGGTTTGCAGTACTTGACGCCGCGTGGTGGGGAATGCAGCCCAGGCGTCGTCGCGGTATTTGCCTTTGTCTTTTATCGCATCCACTGCGTTGGGCGCAAAGACACTGGGTGATACCACAAATTTAGGCAGGTCGCCGACAACTTTTTGTTGTGCTACCAGCCATTCACAGAACAGATTGACCTGTCCCTGGTATTCTGCATTTTTTGCGGGGCGCCCCAGCAGGTGATTGTCTTCCAAAACTTTATCAACGTCATCACGAATACGGTTTGTGCGTTCATCCAGCACAAAGAATGGATAGCCGCCATAGTTAAAGTTGTAAAATAATTTTCGTCCATAGGTTTGTGGGCCGTGCAACCATTGGTAGCTGGCATACGCCGCCATGGACATTAGATATAATGTGCGTTTTTGGGGGTCTTTGTGGACACGCCCGGCAACCCAGTTGTCCTCAATTTCATGATCGTCCAGCATCATGTAGGTGGGTGTGCTGCTCATGAGGCGGCGCATATTCGGTGTGCTGAAGGCGTCGTTATAACGGTCGTGGAATTCCATGGGTGTGTCGGCACGGCCAATGGGAATAACTTTGCCAAGCAAGTCCGCATAAATCTGGTCGCCGACCATCAGCACAAAGCGGGCTGGATTGGCATTTTCGTTGGAACATTCTGCCGCCATGGATTTGAAGATACGGTCGGAGCGTTTTCTGTCAAATATAAAACCGGGGTAGCGGCAGGAGCCGAACAAGAATGAGAAACCGGTATTGGCTTTTTGCTCAAAGGTGCTGAAACGTGCCATGCTGGTTTCGGCTGGAAGCTTCCTGAGATCGTCTACCCAGGCTTTGGCGGGTGGTAGTTTGCTGAATACATCGTCATCCTGATCCACTTCATCATAGTCACTATGATTGACCAGCGTGCAACCCAGGCGGGCGGTATATTCTGTGTTGGCATCCAAGCCTTCGAAGTCTGTGATGCCGGTTCGGTCAAATTCCCGGCGTAAACGGAAGTAACGTACTGTGCCAGCAACATAGCGCCCATTCTTGAAAAGCGCTGCGACGCCAATGGCACGTGAATTATCATTGCCATTAAGTCCGCGTATCCAGAGTCTTGCGGATGATGATGTGGTATGACCAACTATAGGCCCCAGACTGGGCTCGTGTAGCATTGATTTCATAGCTTATCTCCCGGAATTGCTTTGATCCAATGCTGCCAGAATATGCGGGTAAACATCTTCCGCTGCATTTTTGCCAAAAATACAATCAATGTGTCCGTAATTTGGAATAACATGACGTGCATAATTTTGCGCGCCATTTTTCTCTACCAGGGTATTAAAACTGCGTTCTGTGGTTTCAGGTAAATAACAGACATTTTCAGCGCCGTGAATGAGCGTGATTGGAATATTCAACCGATCCCAATGTGGCATATACGAATCTGTGCCATCGGCGTTGACAATATGCTCCTGGCGGGCCATGAGTGCCAAGTGTTTAAAGATTTTGGTGTTGCATATGCCAAATAGCTCATGCAGGTTCTCATGCGTTAAGCGAGTCAGTTGATCATGTTCATATAGCAAGGCATACATGAAACTGACGCGATGGCAAACCGGATTGTGGCAGTATTCTTCCACATCGAAGTGTTTTAGTTTAAGTGCTTTATCGTAGAGTTTTCCGAGCCAATTCGTTTCGCTGTGTGTAAAGGCGGTTAATGAATCCACCCCGATTGTATCTAGCAGGGTGGGTAAATGCAGGCCTGCTTTTGCTTTGTTGACGGGTGCCACAATTTGATATGGCCCGGTTTGTGATGTGACTGTAGAACGTACATGTTGCAGTCCATTCATCATGGCCATATAGAAAGCAGTGGAGCCGCCACAGTGTGCGAAAACCTGTACATCATTGGCGTTGGTTATTTGCCGAATCTTCTGGATGGCACTTGGGTAGTCTTTTTCGGCAACGTCATCCAGTGTCCAGGCTTGTTCTACACTTGGCAAAGCAATGCTGATGCGCATTTCCAATAGCCAGCAGTCATAGCCGTTGGCATACAGATATTCCAACAAATTGGTATTTATGGTGTCAGTGCTAAAAATCTGACTGGAAACGCCGACGCCATGCACCATTAACAACGGCCCTTTCTTTCCGCCCTGATAACGTGTCAAACGCAGTGGCACGCCATCTTCTGTCTTGAAGTTAAATACTTCAGGTGCGCCGACACGCAGGCTGCGTTTTTTACGCGGTGGGGCATCTACATCAAAGTATTGTGGCGGAACAAGTACGCCGCCATAAATGTAATAGAGATCCCCGGCAAAATGCAGACCAAAGCGGGCAATAGCCTGCAGGCGTTCATGCATGGTTTGTGCGCCGGTGGCACTGATGGTGGTGATCTGGCGTGCAAAATCGAGTGGTTGAATGTACAACATGCCGTGCCCTTTGACTGGCGCGGTGTCATCCGGCCCATCATAGATGGTGATGTACAGTTCGGTGGTATCCGACCAGATGTCGATACCGGGATCATTATGTACTTTTTTGTGGCCTTCGAAATACCAGGTTTTTCCATCTTCCGCATGCATCTGGAAGCGATATTTCATGTATTCCATGCCAACTTGATTGGGGTCGCGGGCAAATAAATTGAACACGCCTTCAGTAACAGTTAGCGGTGACTCGGATAAATTCGGTGCAGTCACGGTGCCGACCATGCCGCCGCTATAAGCGCCACCCTGTTCAACCAGGGCATTCACATCATCGACCCGTACGGTTAGCGTGAAATCAAAACTGCGGCCATCTCCTTTGCCTGATTTCGCGGCTTGTTCATAATCACCATGATCTGCCCACCAACCACGCATTGTTTCTGTAAAGCGCACGCCGATGGTTGTCGGCTCGGCATCACGTGGTTGTGAAGGGATGTCAAAGTCGTAGTCATAGCCTTCGGCTTCAGCCATCAAAGCCATGCTGCGTTCTGCCAGGGCTGAAATAGTCAGTAAAGGATTAACCCCTACAGAGCGTGATAGGGTGCTGCCATCCACGACAAAAAGACCGTCATGTATATTATTTCCTGATGAGCCGTCAAATGCTCTGCCACGATGATCCACTACACCGGATTCTGCATCTTTGCCCATGCAGCATCCGCCCAATGGATGAACCGTGACCAAACTGTTGTCGAGCATTTCAGTCCAGATTGGGTTGGGGATATAGGTGCCACCATTGGCAGCAGTGACTTTTTTCATGAATTCGCTGTCATGTTCAAAAATGGGTTTGTCGCCCACACCAGGCCAATCGACTCTGATACGATCATCCTGCATGTGCAAGCGACCATCAGAACCATCATGACTCATGATTAAATACACTTGGGTGTTATGCACGGCACCGTGGTATGAGCCCCGCACGAAGCTTTCCAAGACACGTGTATTTTCTTTGATTTCATCGACAAAACCACCATCCGTGTCTTTGCCAATTAAACCGGCGGCGGTTGCCATCAGGCCCGGCAAGATGCTACTGAGTGCGCTGGGTAAGCTGCCTTCTTCCAGGATTAATCCTTGTTCCAGGTCCTCAGTAGCGCGATCATCAATCATGCTGGTAATACAGGGACCGACGGGTTCAAATTCTCCTACGGGGAGATTGCCGTAGCCAATGGCGTTAATCGGTCTGTCATTATTGTAGCCAAAACCGAGTACATCGCCATTGCCGGTGAAGCGCTGCCCCACTTGATCGGATAATGACAGACCTTTTGCTTTGGAGCGCAACATGATTTCCGTGCTGCCTAACGTTCCTGCGCCGACAAAAACCTGCTTGCAACGAATCACCAAATCCGGTGCATCAAAGACTTCACGCCCGACTTCCACTAACTGGCAATGAACCAGCCATTCGTCACCATCTTTTTCTATCCAGCGTACGGCCACTTCGGTGAAAATCTCAACACCGTTATTCCAGGCATCGGGCAGATAATTCATGAGCGTGGTGTTTTTGGCGCCGATATTACAACCGGATACACAATCGCCGCAGTGTGTACAGGCGGGTTGCTCTATGCCTGATGCGTTAACCCGGTCTTTAAAGGTGACATTGATTGGGGGACAGGTGAAGGGGCGGTTTACCGCTGCTGCGGAGATTTTTTGTGCTTCCAGTTTGGGTAAAACAGGTATGCCTTCTTCGCCATCAGGGAAAGGGTTGGAACCCAGCATGGTCATGGCGCGTTCATAACAGGTTTCCAGGCGAGCGCTATCCTGTCGAATTTCATCCGGCCATTGTGGGTCAGCAAAAACCCGGTCATCTGCTTTTAAGGCGACATTGGCGTTGATCAGGGAAGTGCCGCCCAGGCCGCAGCCAACCATGACATTCATATCCTTGTTGGCATACAGATTAAACATGCCGGTCAAATCACCAATGTGCTTATGCGGCAGGTCGATTTGAAATTCTTTGCCGGCTTCGAGTACGGTGTCAGGATATTCACCTGTTTGAATTTCCCGGCCTCGCTCCAGCAAGCAGACATTTAGCTTGCTGCCATCACTGCGTTTCATTCTACCAAGACGGGATGCGGCGATGCCGCCCCCATAACCAGAACCAATTACAATTGCATCATAGCGTTCGTTTAACTGTGTGCGAGGCGAGGATAGGCGTTTCATTGGTGATCTCCATCTATAATTTGAGAGTGTTGAATGAAATTGACGTGTGTTTGATACCTTTCTGGATGTTTTATTATATTAAGGAATAGTCATATTAAAACTAAAAGCCATTTTTCACAATTTCTCTTTTGTATAAAATAGTACTCCTCCAACTTGATGTTTTAGGGTGCAGCGCTCACAAGATGTTTCGTCACAAGGCGCAGCACGCAGACAATGGTTATTCTCTTGGCAAGTGCTCGCTTCGCAGTGACGGGACATCTTGTGAGCACCCTTCGGGTTAGCTTTTCAGGGTCGCTGGCGGTGTTAGGTCTCTTGACAAGGGGATGACCATTGCCTGCAAGACCTGCCTTGCCAGTAACCCTGAAAAGCTAACTGTACCCTAAAATATTAAGTTGAAGGAGTACTGGAGGATAGCGATATTTATTAATTCTGTTAAAATGCCGGATTCTATAAAAGTGTCACGCAAGGAAGAGTTGTCATGACTTATGTAGTAACTGAAAATTGTATTAAATGTAAATATACCGATTGTGTTGATGTCTGTCCGGTTGATTGCTTCCGTGAAGGGCCAAACTTTTTGGTTATTGATCCGGATGAGTGCATAGACTGCACGTTATGTGTCGCTGAATGCCCTGTGGAGGCCATTTATGCAGAAGATGATGTGCCGGATTCACAATTGCATTTTATTGAGCTTAATGCTGAGTTATCTCGAGAATGGGAACCCATTATCGAAAAGGGAGAAGCACCAGCGGACGCTGATGATTGGGTCAGTGTGACGGATAAACTGAAACACCTGCAACGCTAAGCAGTATTTGCGGTAATCTTTACCGCATGTCTGCTCCTCCACAATTTCCACAAATCACTCTAAATGACGTTTTTGCAAGCTTAAATGCCGGTGCCACGGTTATTACACCGAACCGGCGACTTGCATTAGCGCTCAAAGACAAATTTAACAACCATCAAATCAGCCAAAATAATGTCGTCTGGCATGCGGCTGATATTCTGCCGTTTTCTGCATTCATAGCGCGTATTTACCTTGATACACTTTACTCTCAGCGAACTTCTGTACTGCCGCTGTTATTAACATCTGCGCAGGAACAAGTGTTGTGGGAATCTGTCATTCAAGCTTCAGATGCGGGAAAAGCCCTGCTCAGAATCCCGCAGACGGCACAATGGGTGCGGGAAGCATGGCAGTTGGCGCATGCATGGCAACTGCTTCCCAAGCTGAAAGATTATTATCCCAATGAAGATGGCAGTGCATTCCAGCATTGGCGGGAGACCTACGAAAGCATAACTGCGCGTAACCGGCAAACTGATGGTGCGCGTGTTTGTGATCTGATTACCAAACAATATGAGTATTTGGAAATCAAGAAACCGGCTTGTTTGGTTTGTTATGGTTTTGATATGTTTACCCCACAGCAGCTTGCATTTTTGAACAAATTGTTGGCGCAGGGATGTGAGGTGTTTGTAATTGATCCAATGGCTGAAAACAAATATTCGCAACACCAAATCAAGCGTGTTGGCATTGTGGACAGCCAGCAAGAGATGTATCAGGCGGCCCGGTGGGCACGCGCCCGTTTGGAAGCGGACAGCACTGCACGCATTGGTGTTGTGGTACCTGCCTTAGCCGGTTATCGCAGTGCAATGGCAAGAATATTTAATGTGGTCATGCAACCGGACATTGCTGATGCACTGCTTGGTTCAGTAGAACGGGTTGCGCCATTTAATATTTCATTGGGCTTGGCGCTGTCCACCTATCCATTGATCAATGCGGCATTGTCAGTTTTGATGTTAGTAAGGCGGGAATTGGAATTTGAGCGCATTAGCCATTTATTGCGCTCGCCTTTTCTGGCGGGTGGTGAAACTGAAATGAGCCAGCGTGCGTTGCTGGATGTGCAAATACGACAATATGCTGATCCGGTGATGACGCTGGAACAATTGGTGGTATTGATTCGGCGGGTGGATAAGCCAGCGAGTTGCCCAATTTTAATGCAACGTTTATCCGCGTTGTTATCATTTAGCCAGACAAAATTTCCCCAAACAGCGCGGCATGCTGATTTTGTGCAAATCATTTTTGAAATATTACAGCTTGTCGGTTTTCCCGGTGAACGCAGTCTGAATTCGAGGGAATATCAAACAGTAAAAAAATGGCATGCACTGCTTGCTGATTTCGCAACCATGGATAGCGTCAGGTCAGAGACCCGTTACAGTGAGGCGGTGAGCAGTTTGCAACGCTTGGTGGCGAATACGCTGTTTCAGCCAGAAACACCTGATGTGCCGATTCAAATTCTGGGTGTATTGGAAGCTGCGGGTATTGATTTTGATCATTTGTGGGTTATGGGCTTATCAGATGAACAATGGCCGCTACGCCCGCGTCCCAATCCTTTCCTGCCGCTGGAACTTCAGCAAAAAGCGAAATTGCCATTAGGCTCTACGCTTGAATCATTCGCCTATTCACAACGCCTGACGCAAGGCTGGTTATGTAGTGCAAGTGAGGTGATTCTGAGTTATCCGCAACATAGCGATGACCGTGATCGGCATGAATTGAAACCGAGTGCGCTGATTAAATCCATCAATGCGATCAATATTGACGCGCTGGAATTGCCAGCATATATCAGTCATCGTGATTTGATTGCGCAGACGAGTACGCTTGAATACAGTGATGATGATCAAGCACCGCCGCTATCTGATGTGGTGAAGCAGCAGGCAGTGAAAGGCGGTACGGCAGTTATTAAGGATTATGCGGCTTGCCCGTTTCGTGCCTGGGCAAAGCATCGCTTGAATGTGGAGAGTCTAAAAGTGCCGCATGCAGGGTTGAATGCGATGGAACGCGGTGCTTTAGTGCATGACGTATTGGCTCAGGTATGGCATCAACTCAAAACCAAAGAAGCGCTTGATGCGCTGAGTGATGAAAGTTTGGATGAAATGCTGGCAAAGGCTGCTGACCTTGCCATCCAATCAATGAGAAGGTATCGCCCCAGTGCGCTTGCCGGTCGTTTTGCCGGAGTGGAGCAACGCCGACTGGTAGTTCTGGTACGTGAATGGCTTGCTGTTGAAAAAACGCGTGAATATTTTAGTGTGATTGCAACGGAAGACAAGCGCAGCATTCAGGTGGGTGACCTAATGTTTAATACACGTCTTGATCGAGTGGATGCGTTGGGGAATGAACCAGGGGGTGAGCAGCATATTGTGATTGATTATAAAACAAGCAAGCAATCCATTAGCACCATGCTGGGTGATCGTCCCGATGAACCGCAACTGCCGCTTTATTTGGTCATGGCTGAGGAACATGCTGTCGGCGTTGCTTTTGCATCGTTGAAACGCGGCCAATTAGGTTTTTCAGGCGTTGTAAAAGATGGGGGTTTATTGCCAGGGGTGAAATCATTTGCTGATACTTTTGGATGCAAACAGTTTGCATCGTGGAATGAGTTGATAGCAACCTGGCGGTATTATTTGACGGATCTTGCAACAGGTTTTGCCAGTGGTGACGCTCGGGTTGAACCAAAAAAATATCCAGTGACTTGTAATCAGTGTGATATGCATTCGTTTTGCCGTATCCATGAACGGGTTGGCAATGTGCTGACAGAACAGGAAGATGATAATGCGTGATGCTGATTTAGCGCCTGATGCGGCTGAACGTCATCGTGCACTTAATCCCGCGCAGTCGTTTATCGTCCAGGCACCTGCGGGCTCAGGCAAGACCGGGCTTTTGATTCAGCGGTATCTCAGGCTGCTGGCTACTGTTAATGCACCTGAAGAAATTGTGGCCATCACGTTCACGCGCAAAGCGGCTGCGGAGATGCGTGAGCGTGTGTTGGCTGCATTGGAAGCAGCAAAGACAGCCACGACTCTTTCTGACAATGCCTATGAAGAATTAACTCGTGAGTTATCAATTGCTGTTTTGCAACGGGATCAACAGGAAAATTGGCTAATTATTGAAAATCCTGCGCGATTACGTATTCAAACGATTGATTCGTTATGTGCGTCGTTGACACGACAGATGCCCTTGTTGTCAAAATTCGGTGCGCAACCTGAAACGATTGAGGATGCTTCTGAATTTTATCTGGAGGCGGCGCGGGCGACCATTGCGCTGGTGGAACAAGACCATGTAGTCGCACATGATGTTGAGCATTTGCTTGCGCATTTGGATAACGATATGGCGCGCATCGAGATGTTGTTGTCAGAAATGCTGGCACGACGGGATCATTGGTTGCGTCATATGCATGGCAAAACACGCGATGAGCTGGAAACAGCATTACAAAAAGCGCGTCGAAGTACTTTGCAGCATATCGCAGATTTGTTTCCAAAGTCACTGCAAAGTGAGTTGTTCCAGTTGGCCCGTTATGCCGCTGCAAATCTTATTACTGATGGAAAATCATCCCCCATAACTGCTTGTGATGATTTGGTTGCGTTGCCGGATGATGTGGAACTTTGGTGTGGTATTGCAGAGTTACTTCTGACAAAAATCGGAGACTGGCGTAAAACCGTGGATGTGAGGCAAGGCTTTCCAGCGGGTAAAACAAAAATCGAAAAGGACGAAGCCAAGGCATGGAAGGGCCGCATTGCAGCGTTGATTGATGCACTCAAATCAGATCATGTTTTATGCCAAACGCTGCATGCTATGCGGCTATTGCCGCCGCCAGCCTATACGGACAAGCAATGGGAGATATTGGGGGCGATCACAAGATTACTGCCACTAGCCGTTGCGCAACTAAAAATAATTTTTCAGGCATGCGGCAAGGTGGATTTTACGGAAGTTGCGCAAGGCGCATTGCAAGCGCTGGGTGACCCTGACATGCCTACTGATCTGGCGTTGGCGCTGGATTACCGAATTAAGCATTTGTTAATCGATGAATTTCAAGACACTTCAATCAGCCAGTATCAATTAATTGAACAGCTTGTGGCAGGTTGGCAGGAAGGCGATGGTCATAGTTTGTTTGCCGTGGGTGACCCGATGCAATCCATCTATCGTTTTCGCGAAGCGGAAGTGGGATTGTTTCTGCAAGCACGTAAAGTTGGTTTGGGCCGTCTTGTTTTGCAACCGATAATACTGAGCGCAAATTTCCGTTCACAAAAGGGCATTATTGATTGGGTTAACGCAACGTTTGCAGCAATAATGCCTGTTAATGAGGATATCGCGACAGGTGCGGTGTCGTACACTGCTTCAGTGGCTACACATGCCATGTTGGATGAATGCGCCGTGACGGTGCATCCGTTTTTTGAAAATGATCATGCGCAAGAAGCCGAAAAAGTTGTTGAAATTATTTCTCAGTCGCAACATAAAAACCCTTCAGGATCAATCGCGATTTTGGTGCGTAATCGTAGCCATTTGAGCGAAATCATCAACAAAATAAAACAAGCGGGCTTACTTTTTCGTGCGGTTGAAATTGAAGCGCTGCATCATAAACCTGTCGTGCAGGATTTATTGACATTGACACGCGCATTAATCAATCCAGCAGATCGTTTGGCTTGGTTGGCTTTATTACGTGCGCCTTGGTGTGGGCTAACACTTGCTGATTTGCACGCATTGGCAGCGGATGATCAGAGCAAAAGTGATGATAATGGTGTGAAAATGGCTGCATCTGTATGGACGGTGCTGAACGAAGAACACAATTGGCAGGCAGTTTCTGCTGATGGGAAAAAGCGATTATGCCGTGTGCGGGAGATATTGGCGTCTTGCGTTTTGAACCGTTGCCGCCAGTCGCTACGTGTAACCATTGAGGCAGCTTGGCAAGCATTGGGTGGGCCAGCCTGCGTGGATTTTTCTGCACAAGCTGATGCAATGCTTTATCTGGATTATCTGGAGAAACATGAAGAAGCGGGAGATATTGCGGACATCAATGTTTTTGAAGAAGGCTTAAGCAAGCTTTATGCGTCGCCAGATTTAGACGCAAATGATGGTTTGCAAATAATGACCATTCATAAAGCCAAAGGGCTTGAATTTGATACGGTGATAGTGCCGGGTTTGGCGCGTAAGCCGCGCCATAGCGATAAACAGTTGCTCAAATGGATGGAACGACCGGCGGATATGAATTTACAGGGAAGTGACGTAGGCGAAGCCGATTTGTTATTAGCGCCAATTCAGGAAACAGGCGTAGAAGAAAACTTAATCTACCAATGGATAGAAAAGCTTGATTCTGAAAAGGAATTGCTTGAAGCAGAACGCTTACTGTATGTTGCTGCCACACGTGCAAAAAAAATTCTGCATCTGCTTGGGCGGGCAAATTTAACGTCGAATAAAGACGGCAGTATCACGCTTGGGACACCGGCAGTGAATGCCTTGTTGGGAAGATTGTGGCCAGTTGTGCACACAACTTTTAACGAGAGAATGGAGCAATTAAGTGCAAACAGCACGCTTCAACTAGCAGAAAAAGAAGCAGCCGAAATAAAGGACCAGTTGGCATTTAATCAATCGCTTGGTCGGCTTTTAACTGATTGGGAATTGCCGTCTGCACCAAAACAAATTTCCTGGCAGCCACCACTTGAAAGAAAAGAAGCACAAGAAGAAATCGAGTTTTCATGGGTTAGCGAAATGGCCCGGCATACGGGTAATGTCGTGCATCGTTGGTTACAGCAAATTGCAGAAGATGAGATGCAGGGTTGGGATGTTGAACGTATCCAGGCAATGCGTGAAACGTTTAAACATGCGCTACTTGTGAGTGGAATGAGCGGCCATGGTAAAGAATTAAAAACCGCTGTTGAGCGCATCATCACGTCACTTAGCAACATAATAAATGATCAGCGGGGGCGATGGATATTGGGCGCTCAAAAAGATGCGCAAAACGAATGGCGTATGACAGGTGTAATAAATGGTGCGCCAGTTAACCTTGTGATAGATCGCACGTTTTGTGATGTGGAAGGTAATCGCTGGATCATAGACTACAAAACGAGTAGCCATGAAGGGTCTGATATTGCAGCGTTTCTGGATCGTGAACAACAACGTTACCACCAGCAACTTAATCGCTATGCCGAGATTATTCGGCGTATAGATCAGCGGCCTATACGCTTGGGCTTGTATTTTCCATTACTCAATGGATGGCGGGAATGGGAGAAATGAATCAGTTGGATATTGTGGAATTAGCGTTCCGTTTTTTGTAAGCAAAATTTGTACACGGAGGCGCACGGGAGGCGCAGAAATTTGAATCTAAAATTTGTCACGCGAGAAATTTTTTTGGAAAAATTTTTAATTTTTTCCAAAAATGCGCCTTGTGCAATTAGTCCTTGTGATTAAAAGGGAAATTTGAGTGTGTAGGAAAAACCCTTACAAGAATAAAGGAGATTTTATGACAAATGACTTGACTTTAATACCTAAGGTCG
>JAJFJK010000160.1 GCA_021774075.1 Nitrosomonas sp.
AGGCGCTATTGAATTGCCGGCAGGTACAGAAATGGTTATGCCTGGTGACAATGTGTCAGTGACAGTGAATTTGATTGCGCCGATTGCAATGGAAGAAGGCTTGCGCTTTGCCATCCGTGAAGGTGGCCGAACCGTTGGTGCAGGCGTTGTTGCTACGGTTATTGAATAATTAAAGATGGTTAAATAAGAGCGCTCAGTATTAAATTTGTTTGCTCGGGGTCAAGTATATGCAAAACCAGAAAATTAGAATACGTCTCAAAGCTTTTGACTACCGTCTTATAGACAAGTCTGCGCTTGAAATTGTTGATACAGCTAAGCGTACAGGTGCTGTGGTAAAAGGGCCGGTACCTTTGCCAACCAGGATTGAGCGTTTTGATGTTTTACGTTCGCCGCATGTGAATAAAACTTCGCGTGATCAATTTGAAATTAGAACGCATTTACGTTTGATGGATATTATAGATCCAACAGATAAAACAGTGGATGCGCTGATGAAGCTTGATTTGCCAGCTGGTGTGGATGTTGAGATTAAATTATAAGTTTCTTGCTTTGCTTAAACTAAATAAGCAGGAAGGTTTTCTCGGGACAAGAGAAAATACTGGATTTGTGGAATATACTCCTTTAAAAAAGGGATAAAAATGAGCTTAGGATTAATCGGTCGAAAGATCGGTATGACACGGATTTTTACAGAAAATGGCGATAGTCAGCCAGTTACTGTGATTGATGTATCAAATAATAGAGTAACGCAAATAAAACTAGACCAAACTGATGGTTACTCAGCGGTACAGTTGGCCTATGGTAGCAAAAGAGCTAACCGTGTTAGTAAGCCTATTGCGGGACATTATGCTAAAGCTGGTGCCGAAGCGGGTAGCGTGCTAAAAGAATTTCGTGTCAAAACTGATGAAGAAATAAATCAGCTGTCAGCTGGAGATATTCTAAAGACAGATATGTTTCAGGCGGGCCAAAAAGTAGATGTATCTGGGATAACGATTGGTAAAGGCTATGCAGGTACCATAAAACGACATAACTTTACGGCTAATAGAGCGAGCCATGGTAATTCTAAAGCGCATAGAAAACCTGGATCAACAGGAATGGCGCAAGATCCTGGTCGTGTTTTCCCTGGTAAACGTATGTCGGGACGCATGGGTGGTGTAAGAAGAACCACTCAAAACTTAGAGATTATAAAAATTGATGACAGTAGAAATCTGCTGTTAATTAAAGGTGCGATACCTGGCTCAAAAGGTGGGAACGTTATTATACGTCCTAGTATAAAATTTAAAGCAGCCTAACGAGCAGTGCTGTTGAGCATAATTAATAGTAATAAGGTAAACAAGTAATGGAACTCAGGCTTATTAGCGAGACAAACAAGAAAGGCGGTAGTTTGACGGTTTCTGATAGTCTCTTTAACAGGGATTACAATGAGGCACTCGTGCATCAATTAATTACCTCATACCTTTCTAATGCTAGAAGTGCAACGCGAGCGCAAAAAGGTAGAGCTGATATTGCAAAATCAAATCGTAAACCTTGGCGTCAAAAAGGCACTGGACGTGCGCGAGCCGGGAGAGCATCAAGTCCTATTTGGCGTGGCGGTGGACAGATATTTCCAAATAGTCCAGATGAGAACTATACAAAAAAATTAAACAAGAAAATGTATAGAGCGGGAATTTCTGTGATTTTGTCTCAATTAGTGCGGGATGAGCGATTGCTTGCTATTGATGGATTTAGTGTGGACAGTCACAAAACGAAAGATTTGGTGACAAAACTGAATGAACTGGACTTGGCTGATGTCATGGTGATCACGCATGAGTTGGATGACAACATGCAACTTTCATCGCGCAACATTCCAGCTGTTTCAATTGTAGAAGTGAAAAATGTTGATCCTGTAAGTTTGCTAAGATACAAAAAAGTTTTGGTGACATCTGAGGGACTAAAGAAGTTTGAGGAATTACTTTCATGAAGAAATCGACTGTAAATCATGAGCGTTTGATGCAAATCATACAAGCGCCGTACGTCTCAGAAAAGGGGACTTTTTTGGGCGAAATGCATAACCAGACGATATTTCGAGTTCTGACAGATGCAACCAAACAGGAGATTAAAGCAGCTGTTGAGTTGTTGTGGAAAGATCAGAAAATCGAAGTTGAGAATGTACAAACGCTGATCGTTAAGGGCAAGCAAAAAAGATTTGGCCGGTTTATGGGGCGTAGAAATAATTGGAAGAAGGCTATAGTAAGTATTAAATCCGGGCAGGAACTTAGTTTTACGGATTTTTCAAAATTAGAGGCTAAGTGATGGCACTCGTTAAATTAAGACCGACATCACCGGGACGACGTGCAGTAGTAAGGCTTGTCAATAAAGAGTTGCATAAAGGTGCGCCGCATAAAGGGCTTATTGAAAAGCAATCGAATACAGCTGGACGTAATAACAGTGGTCGAATTACAACACGTCATAGAGGTGGTGGGCATAAGCAGCATTACCGTGTAATTGACTTCAAACGTAACAAAGATAATATTCCTGCTGTCGTTGAGAGAATAGAATATGATCCTAACCGCACAGCAAATATTGCTTTAATCTGTTATACGGATGGAGAAAGGCGCTATATTATTTGCCCTAAAGGATTGGTGGTTGGTGCGCAGATAAGTAGCGGAAAAAATGCGCAAATAAAACCTGGGGAAGCACTACCGCTACGTAATATACCCATCGGTACGATCATTCATTGTATAGAGATGTTGCCAGGAAAAGGTGCTCAGTTAGCGAGATCCGCTGGTGCATCGGTACAATTGCAGGCAAGAGATGGTAACTATGCGCAACTTAGATTGCGCTCAGGTGAAATACGAAAAGTTCATGTTGATTGTAGAGCTACTATTGGTGAAGTGAGCAACGCTGAACACAGCTTGCGTTCGATTGGTAAAGCGGGCGCTTCAAGGTGGCGCGGCATAAGACCAACTGTGCGTGGTGTTGTTATGAATCCAGTTGATCATCCACATGGTGGTGGTGAAGGCAGAACCTCAGGTGGCCGTCATCCCGTCAGTCCGTGGGGAAAACCAGCAAAAGGTTACAGAACACGCGCCAATAAACGCACAGATGTGATGATAGTTCGTCATCGTTATTCTAAGAAAGGATAATTATAAATGGCACGTTCAGTAAAAAAAGGACCATTTGTTGATGCGCATTTAATAGCCAAGATTGAAAAGGCACGCGAGACAAATGATAAAAGACCCATTAAAACATGGTCAAGGCGTTCTACAGTTCTACCGGATTTTATTGGTCTGACTGTCGCTGTGCATAACGGCAAACAGCATGTGCCGGTCTTTGTAACGGAAAATATGGTTGGACATAAATTTGGCGAGTTTTCACAAACTCGAACCTTTAAAGGCCATGCGGGTGACAAAAAAGCAGGCTCCAAGCGATAGGAAATAATGATGGAAACAACTGCTAAAGTAAGAGGTGTTCGATTATCTGCGCAAAAGGGGCGTCTGGTTGCGGATCAAGTACGTGGGCTGCCTGTTGATAGGGCTTTAAATGTTTTGGCTTTTAGCCCCAAAAAAGGTGCTGAAATAATCCGTAAACTGTTAGAGTCTGCGATAGCAAATGCGGAGCACAATGATGGGGCGGATATTGATGAATTAAAAGTATCGACTATTTTCGTAGACCGTGGTACATCCATGAAGCGTGTCAGTGCGCGTGCAAAAGGTCGTGGTAATCGACTTGTTAAACCTACCTGTCATATTTCGCTTACAGTTGGCGATAACTTTGGCTTTAATAAATAAAAGGCATTAAAAAAGTATGGGTCAGAAAATACATCCCACAGGTTTTCGCCTCTCAGTTCAGAAGAATTGGTTGTCTAAATGGTATGCAAACAGTAATTCTTTTGCTGATATGCTCAAAGAAGACATTAAGGTGAGAGAATTTTTATCAGAGAAGCTTAAGCACGCATCTGTTGGTAGAGTATTAATTGAAAGACCATCTAAGAATGCAAGAATTACAATCTACAGTTCCCGCCCAGGTGTTGTGATTGGAAAAAAAGGCGAAGATATTGAGGTTCTCAGAAAGGAATTGCAAAAAAGAATGGGCGTGCCTGTGCATGTCAATATTGAAGAAATTAGAAAGCCTGAGTTAGATGCGCAACTTATTGCTGACAATATTGCGCAGCAGCTTGAAAAGAGAATCATGTTTAGGCGTGCCATGAAAAGAGCAATGCAAAATGCAACGCGTCTAGGTGCACAAGGTATTAAAATCATGAGCTCAGGACGACTCAATGGCATTGAAATTGCAAGGACAGAATGGTATCGGGAAGGTCGTGTTCCATTACATACATTGCGTGCTGATATTGATTATGGTACATCAGAAGCCAAAACTACTTATGGCATTATCGGTATTAAGGTATGGATTTTCAAAGGCGAATTGCTCGGCAAGAATGATCCGGGCGCAAATTTGAACGCTAGTAATACGTCTGATTATGAAAAGAAAAAACCACATAAAAAATCAGCCAGTGCAGCACCGAAATCAATAAGTCAAGTAAACAAACCAGATAAAACTAAAATAGAGGCTACAGCTGAAACTGAAGCTGATAAGCCTTCAACTGTAGAAGCTAAAACTGAAGCTGATAAGCCTTCAATTGTGGAAGCTAAAACTGAAACTGAAGCTGATAAGCCTTCAACTACTGCTGCTGCAGAGGGTTTAGAATCCGGAGATAAAGATGCTACAACCAGCTAGAACTAAATTTAGAAAGCAACAAAAAGGCCGCAATACTGGTGTAGCAACAAGGGGTGCGAAAGTCAGTTTTGGTGAATTTGGATTGAAAGCTGTTGGTCGCGGTAGAATTACAGCACGTCAGATTGAAGCAGCACGACGTGCCATGACGCGACATATTAAAAGAGGCGGGCGTATTTGGATAAGAATATTTCCAGATAAACCAATTTCTCAAAAACCGGCTGAAGTTAGAATGGGTAAAGGTAAAGGTAATGTCGAATATTATGTAGCTGAAATCAAGCCCGGAAAAATGCTTTATGAGATGGATGGTGTTAATGAAGAATTGGCTAGAGAAGCATTTAAACTCGCCGCTGCTAAATTACCGATTAGGACTATGTTTACAACCCGACAACTTGGTGGCTAGATATGAAGGCAAGTGAATTGCGCGAGCTGAAATTACCCGATCTTAACAAGGAACTTATTTCACTTTTGAAGGCAAATTTTGGATTAAGAATGCAATTGGCTACACAGCAATTGTCAAATCCGCAACAGCTCAAAAAAATCAGAAGAGATATTGCAAGAGTTAAAACTATAATTACCCAAAAATTGAACAATCATGACTAACGAAAAACTGAAGCGCGCGTTAAATGGAAAAGTTGTTAGCGACAAAACAGATAAAACTGTTACAGTCCTCGTTGAACGTAGGGTCAAGCATCCTTTGTATGGAAAGATAATTTCAAGATCTAAGAAATATCATGCACATGATGAGTCAAATACATACTTGGTAGGCGATACGGTAGTTATTGAAGAATGTAGACCAATATCCAAAACCAAAAGCTGGCTGGTCACAAAATTGATTTCCAAAGGAACGGTTGTATAAATAAATTCTTTTGTTAAAATTTGAAATAAATATTTAAACATAGTTTGTTTTAGTTTTTTTAAAGATGTACAATGATCGGTTTCCCGGTGATAAGAAGTAGTGCTGGCAGTATTGAAAATTTAATAGCTTGTAAATAACATAATTAAGAAAGAAGTGAATAGATATGATTCAGATGCAATCAATACTTCGAGTAGCTGATAATACGGGCGCAAGATCTATCATGTGTATTAAGGTACTTGGCGGATCGAAAAGAAAATATGCTGGCATAGGAGATATTATTAAAGTCAGCATCAAAGATGCGGCGCCTCGTGGCAGAGTAAAAAAAGGTGAGGTTTATACAGCGGTTGTTGTACGAACTGCAAAAGGTGTGCGACGGGTTGATGGATCCCTTTTGAAATTTGATAGCAATGCAGCTGTGTTATTGAATAATAAACTAGAGCCTATAGGAACACGTATATTCGGGCCTGTAACGCGTGAATTGCGCAACGCGCAGTTTATGAAAATAGTTTCTCTGGCTCCAGAAGTACTTTAGTTGTAAATAGGATTATTTAATATGCGAAAACTAAAAAAAGGTGATGATGTGATCATCATCGCTGGTAAGGATAAAGGTAAGCGTGGTTCAGTATTACGATTGTCAGGAGCTTCGCATTTAGTAGTGCAAGGTGTTAATGCTGTAAAGAAACACCAAAAAGCTAATCCTTCAACAGGTGCTGCAGGCGGTATTATTGCTAAAGAAATGCCTATACAAATTTCAAATGTTGCTATTTATAACTTTGCAACTAAGAAAGCGGATAGAGTTGGTTTTGTCGTTAACGATGACCAAAAGAAGGTGCGTGTATTTAGGTCAACTAACGAATTAATAGATACTTAATTTTGGGAATAGAAGTTTATGTCGCGCTTGCAAGATTATTACCGAGAAACTGTTACTAAACAATTAACAGAAGAATTTAAATATAAGTCAAAAATGGAAGTGCCTTATATAAGCAAAATAACGTTGAATATAGGCTTAGGTGAAGCCACTGTTGATAAGAAAGTAATTGAGCATGCCTTGGCAGACATAAGAAAAATTTCTGGTCAGCAACCAGTCGTAACGCGTGCAAAAAAATCTATTGCAACTTTCAAAGTACGTGAAGAATACCCAATTGGGTGTATGGTTACTTTAAGACGTGGTCGTATGTATGAGTTTCTGGATCGTTTAATATCTGTTGCTATACCTCGTATCAGAGATTTTCGTGGGATTTCAGCAAAATCTTTTGATGGCAGGGGAAATTATAATATGGGTATAAAAGAACAAATTATATTTCCTGAAATAGACTATGACAAAATTGATGCGTTACGTGGTATGAATATTTCAATTACCACGACAGCCAAGAATGATGCAGAGGCCAAAGCGTTGTTATCTGCATTTAACTTTCCATTTAAAAACTGAGGTTATAAATGGCAAAACTAGCAATTATAAATAGAAATATCAAAAGAGAAAAAACAGTATTGAAGTATGCTACTCGTCGTGATGCTCTGAAAGCAATAATAAAAGATTCAAGCATAAGTGATGATGACAAGTTTCAGGCTAGACTGGCATTACAAAAACTTCCTCGCAACTCAAGTCCTGTGCGTGTAAGAAACCGTTGCGCTTTGACAGGAAGGCCGCGTGGTGTTTACTCGAAATTTGGATTAGGTCGTTGCAAATTACGCGATATTGCTATGAGTGGAAAAATACCCGGCATAATCAAAGCGAGCTGGTAATGTTTGTTGGCTACCATCATTATTGAATCTGGTGGATACTGGAAATAAATTATACAAAGCACTTGCATAAGTGCTATTTTTAAATTTGTAATATAAATACAATTAGGTGTTGTTATGAGTATGAGTGATCCAATTGCAGATATGCTAACACGCATTAGAAATGCGCAATTAGCAAAGAAATCTGTAGTATCCATGCCTTTGTCGCGAATAAAACTTGCCATAGCATCTGTTCTAAAAGAAGAAGGTTATATTGAGGATTACAGTTCATCTGGAGAAGGTGCCTTAAGTGACCTTACCATTACGCTAAAATATTATGCTGGCGCTGCTGTGATTGAGAAGATTAAGCGAATCAGTAAGCCTGGTCTTAGAATATACAAGCCCAGTACCGATTTGCCAAACGTATTAGATGGGCTTGGTATTGCAATTATATCAACTTCGAAAGGTGTCATGAGTGAACGCAAAGCACGTGCCGCTCGTGTTGGTGGCGAAGTTTTGTGTTTTGTTGTTTAGAGGATATTTGTTAAATGTCACGAGTTAGTAAAAACCCAATTCCAGTACCATCTAATGTTGAAGTTAAAATTACTTCATCTGAGGTTTCAGTTAAGGGGCCATTGGGGAACCTGCAGCAACCAATTACTGATAATGTCTCACTAGAAGTTGAAGATTCATTTGTTAAAGTTAAAACCTTAAATGAATCAAAGCATGCAAATGCTATGTCGGGTACTTTAAGAGCGCTTGTTGCAAATATGGTGCAAGGTGTATCAGTTGGCTTTGAAAAGAAACTCTTGCTTGTAGGCGTTGGATACAGAGCGCAAGCTAAACCAAATAACATTAACTTGATGCTTGGATATTCGCATACAATAGATCATGCTATACCATCTGGCATTACTGTAGAGACACCTACTCAAACAGAGATTGTGGTTAAAGGAATTGATAAACAAAAGGTCGGACAGACGGCAGCAGAAATTAGAGCATACCGTAAACCTGAGTTTTACAAGGGTAAAGGCGTTCGTTATTCAGATGAAGTGATTGTTCTAAAAGAAGCCAAGAAAAAATAATAGAGAAAGTTATGCGTAATTTAAAAACTAACAGAGTACGTCGTGCAAGAAGCACACGCATTAAAATTGCTGAACTTGGTATTATGCGCTTGTCAGTGCATAGAACCAACTCACATATTTATGCACAACTAATCGATGATAAGAATAGCAAGACAATTACAAGTGCTTCAACATTAGAACCTGAAGTACGCAAATCAGTCAGCAAAGGTAGTGATGTTTCTGCAGCGACACTGATTGGGAAAAGAATTGCTGAAAAAGCAAAAAAAATTGGCATCGAGAATATTGCCTTTGATCGGTCTGGATATCAATATCACGGACGTGTCAAAGCGCTAGCTGATGCAGCAAGAGAAAATGGACTTAAATTCTAACTAAGGTTTGACAATGGCCAAAATGGGAAGATCTAATAATAAAACATCTGGGACTGATGATAAAGGTGATGACCTACGCGAAAAAATGGTTGCAATCAATCGCGTAACAAAGGTTGTAAAAGGCGGTCGGATTTTGGGCTTTGCCGCACTTACAGTAGTTGGAGATGGTGATGGTGGTGTAGGAATGGGTAAAGGCAAGTCGCGCGAAGTACCCGTTGCTGTTCAAAAAGCAATGGATGAAGCACGTCGCACTATGATCAAAGTAAAACTCAAAAGTGGCACAATCTATCATCCGATTATCGGCGTTCATGGTGCTGCAAAAGTTTATATGCAGCCCGCACCAGAAGGTACGGGTATCATTGCCGGTGGCCCTATGAGAGCAATTTTCGAAGTGATGGGAATGAATAATATACTTGCAAAATGCATTGGATCAACTAATCCATACAACGTGGTTAGAGCTACCTTGCAGGGCTTAAACGCTATGAATACGCCTGCTTATATTGCCGCTAAGCGTGGTAAAACAGTTGAAGAAGTCTTGGGGCGTGAATAATGTCTAAAAAAAGTGATAATAAAAAAATTAAAATAACGTTAATTAAAAGCCTCATTGGCACCAAGCAGTCACATCGTTCAACTGTTAAAGGCCTTGGCTTGAGAAAGTTAAATAGTACGTCTGAACTTGAAGATACTGCTGAAGTACGTGGCATGATTCATAAAGTAAATTATCTTTTAAAGTGTGAATAAATTATGTTCTTAAATTCACTTAAACCTGCTATAGGTTCTAAGAAAACAAGAAACAGAGTCGGCAGAGGTATAGGCAGTGGTTCCGGTAAGACTTGCGGGCGTGGCCATAAAGGCCAGAAATCACGTGCGGGTGGATTCCATAAGGTGGGTTTTGAAGGCGGTCAGATGCCTTTACAGAGGCGTCTGCCGAAGCGTGGCTTTACCGCAATGAAAAGCCGTCAGACTCATGATGTTCGATTATCAGAATTAAATCTATTAGATGTTACTGATATAAATGCTGAAGTTTTGAGAACAAACAAAATCGTGCCACTGCGCGCAAAGAAGATAAAAATTTATCTATCAGGCGAATTCAGTAAGAATATTAATATTGAGGGTGTTTCCGTCTCCAATGGCGTTAAAAAAATAATTGAAGCTGCAGGCGGCAGCATTTCATAGTTGCAAAAGGACAAAAATTGGCCATCAAAGGTATAAAAAACAAACCAGTTGACAAATTCGCCGATTTGAAGCGGCGTCTATGGTTTTTATTGCTTGCACTAATTGTGTATCGAATTGGTGCGCATGTTCCAGTTCCAGGAATTGATCCAGACGTATTAAAAGATTTATTTGAGTCCCAGCAAAGTGGCGTCCTGGGTATGTTTAATATGTTTTCTGGTGGTGCATTATCGCGCTTCTCAATTTTTGCGCTAGGCATCATGCCTTATATTTCTGCCTCTATTATTATGCAGTTGGCTACTGTGGCTGTTCCCTATCTTGAAGCCTTGAAGAAAGAAGGCGAAAGTGGCCGTAGAAAAATAACGCAGTACACACGCTACGGTACTTTAGCACTTGCATTGGTTCAGAGTTATGGTATTTCAATGGCATTGCAATCACAAGCTGGACTAGTCATTACACCAGGTGGTATGTTTGTCTTTACCACCGTTGTTACGTTAGTAACCGGCACTATATTCTTAATGTGGCTAGGTGAGCAAATTACTGAACGTGGCATTGGTAACGGTATTTCTTTGATTATTTTTGCAGGTATCGCGGCCGGTTTGCCGAGTGCGATTGGTGGTACGCTAGATTTAGTCAGTACAGGTTCAATGCACTTTCTGGTAGCACTTGGAATATTTATAGCTGCTTCTTTAGTTACTGGATTTGTTGTATTTGTAGAAAAGGGGCAACGACGAATACTGGTTAATTATGCTAAGAGACAAGTTGGCAAAAAAGTTTATGGTGGGCAAAGCTCACATTTGCCTTTAAAACTAAATATGGCAGGTGTGATACCGCCGATTTTCGCTTCGAGCATTATATTGTTTCCTGCAACCTTAGCTGGTTGGTTTGCTACCGGTGAATCAATGTTCTGGTTGAGAGATATCAGTGGAGCATTGTCACCTGGGCAGCCGCTATATGTCATGCTTTATGCAATGATGATTATCTTCTTTTGTTTCTTTTATACCGCACTCGTATTTAATCCAAAAGAGACATCGGATAATCTTAAGAAAAGTGGCGCGTTTATACCTGGAATAAGACCCGGGGATCAAACAACACGCTATATTGAACGCATTATGCTC
>JAJFJK010000017.1 GCA_021774075.1 Nitrosomonas sp.
GCGCAATGCAGCAATCTGACCTGACTTCCTTTTGCGTCCGGTCAGGTCAGCGACATCATCATCATTTAGGAATACTTCGCTCATCTATTCAATTCCTTATCCCGACCTGCTTATATCTCGTTCATTAGTTTTTGCAATAAGCTTACCTATGTTGCGCACAACCGGTCTGATTTCTTGTGGTTGGCTTGAGCATCGCAGTCGGTTGATTTGCAAATTTTCGTTTCGTGTTATGAGTTCAAGGTTATTTGGGTCGGTGTTTGTTTTGTCGCCGTCTTTAAAAACTACGCAATGTCCGTCCGGTATTTCTCCGTAGACTGCGTGCCAAATGAGTACGTGCACCTGAGCCCAGGTTTTCGGCTCGCTTATTTTTACTTCTAGATACCCGTCCTTTGAAATTCTTGATGAGCCAATGGGTTTCCAGTTGTGTGGTCTGTGCCCTGTTTTGAAAGTTGTTGCGTTTGGGCCTTTCGGTCGTGCATTTGGGAGTGGTATGTTGCCTTTTTCAAACCGTCCTGTGCGCCCGGTTTTCCATCCGTTGCGTTTGCGCAATGCATTTAAATTTATGGCTGATACATCGTTGCGATTAAATAGTTTGCAGAAGCCGTCATGCAGCTCAGAAAATGGTAGCGTTCTGTTCTTGCTTACCCAGTCAAGTTCATCTTTAGAATACGAGATGACTGCGCGTACTCCCTTCATTGTTTTTGCTCAAAAACTGATAGCTTTGGCAGATCGATCTCTTTAAGCCCTATGTGTTCCGCTTTAAGCTTGACCGCTTCCAGTTGCAATGTTGCGTTGCTAACAATAGATTCAGACACTTTGGTTATGGCTTTTGATCGATCGATTTCTTTTTGCAAGTTTTCGTTGCTCAGGCCTTCATCGTTGAGGCGTTCTAGTTGCATAAAAAGATGGTCATTTAAGTCGGTTAAATTATTTTTCATTCAATTTCTCCGGACTGAAGGTACTCATATTCGATTCGGGTGATCATTTGTTTTGGTGATATTTTCATTTTGATCACGAACATGCACATAAAATCTTTTGCGGTTTTATCCGGATAGCCTTCTAGGGTTACGTCATCATCAGTGATGGCGCTCAACGGTTCGCGGCGTACGCTTTTAATCCGGATTAGTCCTAGCCGTTCGAGTTTTTCGCCTGGCTTTAATCCCATGCACTTTTTGCAGCCCATAACCAGGTCACCAGGCTTGAGGAATAACCACCCAATACGCCGGGTCACCGTTTTTGACTTGTTTTTAAATTGCTCGGTGGTGAGGGAAAAGCTTATGTTTCTTGGCATATCGTCACCTCAATTGGTTTGATGCTACCGATTCCATATTCTGACATTGCGTGTTTTGCGGCGCGTAGATCTCCGCAGTTAATAGCGCCCTCTATGATTTCCAGTCTTGTGATTTCATCAGCAAGTGACCATGCTGTGATTTGTCGACTGCGTGATTCGTTTTCGTTCATTATTTGGCGCGCGGTGGCTGAGTAATTAAGCTTGCCGTCGATTTTGAATACAACCGTGAAATAATTTACGCCAAATATTTGGTCATAAAGGCGCTGTTGAGCGAGGTATATTTCGTGATCTATATTCATTTTGCCGATTTTCATGGTGCTCATATATTTATTCCCAGCCCTAAATTTTTAATGTCACTGCGTACACTGCGCTGCTGCGGTGTTGATTTGACCTTCAAAATCCTGCCGGTCGCGTTCGTTCATCCAGCTTAGTATTAGCACCAGGATGACGATTGCGGCCAGCGAAATGATGTTGTTGACCGGCTGGGTGATGTCTTGTGCTTTGTAGTTCTTGAGATCGGTCATCATGCCGTGGCCTCCTGTTTGTTGAATTGTTCGTCGACGGCTGCTTGTAGTTGCGCTATGCCTCCGTCGTTGATGATGTACGGTTCGCCAGCGTGCTGGATGATTGGCATTTCTCTGGGATGGGTGGTTTCAGACTCGAATGGGTTATTGGGTCGGCGGATGTGCCAGATTGTGCCGCCTTGGTCGCGCAGCCATTTTGCTTCGTTTGGTTTCCAGATGTCTATTATTACAATGCCGGAATCTGGTAATGCTTTGATAGCAATTGATTGTTGGATGTAGTCAATTTTTCGTTGTGCTGTTTTTATCCAGATATCTGGGTGAATATTTGCTCTACCTGCTTCGCCAAGTGTTTGGATGGTTTCGAGCGGGGTTTTGTTGCCTAGCGCTTCCATGGTTCTGTTTTTCTGGTCGGGTTCAGTTAGGCATTCCATGGGTATATTGAACATAGTGCAGATACCTAGGCGGATTGGGTCAGCCATGGCAATTTGATGAAAGTTCCTGGATTCTCTTAGCATATGTGCAACGGTGTCTTTGCCGCTGCCTGCCGGGCCGGTTAGGCCGATTAGTTTAGTCATGGTTTCTCCTTGGTTTGGCACGCTTAAATAAACTGTTCGTCGGTTTTCATTTGATCAAGTTTCCATAGCACAAAGCACACCTATTGCGTCATCAAATTTAAATAACAATTTTTTTCTGTCTTTAGAAATAGCAACTATTGGGTTGTTTTGGTAAATCAGTTCGATGAATTTTGGGTTGAAGCTGCGCCCGAGTACTTTTACGGTGGCGTGGAGGCTATATTTTTCTCCTGATCCGAAGCAATCTTCACAGGTGTCATTGCCCTCTTTTTTTATATATCCCTCGCCGTCGCATGACTTGCAATCAAGGCCGTAATAGGTGTTGTAATTCGTCTCGGCGTCAACTTCACCTTGTCCGCAGCATTCTTCGCATCCTGTTTTAGTGATTTGTCCTTTACCGTTGCAGTCTTCGCAAGTGTGTTTTTCCGGTAGTGGCACATGTAGTGCGGGGTGTAATTCCGCTGCGTTTACTTCGCTTACGATTTTTTCAATAAATTCAGGCTTTATATTCCCGGTGGTTAGTTCGCTGTATTGCTCTTGCAATGGGGTGCAAATTAGCAGGAATCCGTTTGTTGCTATGGTTCTGTTATTTAAATTAAAAGGCTTATTCAAGAAGGTTCTGTAAACACCAACCCCGCAGTATTTGGTTATATCAAACATGGTTAATCCTTGCGGTTACGCTTGTTTGGGGTGATTCTTCCGGTTCTGACTAGCATTTGATAAACACAGCCTGATTTTGCGTTTAGGATTTTTTCAATTTCTGGCCTGGTTTTGCCTTGGTCGAATAATTCCGCGACCGTTTGTTTTAATAGCTTTCTGTCGGGGTGGATTTGGTTGAGTACTTCGCTGACAAGTGCTTCAAAGCTACTGAATTCGCATGTTGCGTATTTGTGGTCGGTTAGTAAGCCTTTTGCCAATAACTCGTTATACATTTCGAGTCTGGTTTTTTTGACCGCCAATATCATGAGCATCACTGCAACTGTTGTTTTTAATTCAGCGCGTTTTTGTTTGTTTAAATAGAATCGATCTTTTATGCGCGGCACTGGTTTTTGTGTGTTGCGTTTAGCCATTTGGCCGGTTGCTTTTTGCGTGAGATCGATGCCGACCAATTCGGTATGGCCGAGGCTTGTGAGCCAGCAATTTGATTTGGCGGATTGTTGGGTGTTCATGTTATTAGTTCGTCCCTGCTGATTATTTTGGGGTGTTTGGTGTAGAGGTTCCCGGCTTTTACGCAGCCTAGGTTGGCCAGGGCTTGTTCTATTGGCACGGCCAGATAATCCATTAATTCAGTGCTTGCGTTTATTTCCAGGAATTCCAACGCCTCGGCTATGGTGAATGGGTTTGTTTTGTTTTCCACCCATTCGCGGAGTTCGTTTTCGTAATGGGTAACTGGGTTTCTGCAGGTCATTTTTCAGTTTCCTTCACTGCCGGTGTGTTAATGTTTTGATTTTCATCAATAGAATGGCTGGAGAGTGGGTATGACTGAAGATCAGAAGACTGAGACGTTGCAAGAGATTGTTCAAATTCATAGTGAAATTGCGTCAATTGTGCTGCGGCTTGGGTTGCTACCTGTCGAAGTGCAAGCTTCGAAATCCTTCCGAGGCGCTCTGCATTGTCTGGGTCAGAGTCAGCAATCGATAGGTAATCTTGTGATTCAATTTTCCCGGAAACGGTGACTGATATACCGCAGTGGGTGTAGGTCATCGAGAATTCAGGGTCGCTGTCGTGGATTGTTTTCATTTTATTGTTCCGTAGTGACAACCGCGTGTATGACGTCATAAAAACCGACTGCTGCGCAGCTTTTTGATACGTCGGAAAATCTTAATGAGTCGTTGGTCAATGCCAGTGTGTCTTTTGGCAGATCCTGCCCAGACGTCCAGTCGTCAATAATGTTGGTTAAACCAAAATATTGTGCGAGAGCTGTTTTATTTCTGGTTTTGCCACATCCTTGTGGGCCGTAAATAATCACGCTCATTGCTTTTCTCCATAAGTTTTAATATCGGCACTTTCATTAACACGCTCATCTGCGCTTACGACTTATGATGTTTGTATTTTTTGGGTGTTGATTTGTGGTTGATGTAAAAAAGTATAGTTAAACTGTACATTAATGTCAAGTAATTCTGTACTTTTTCTACCTCACACCCAAACTCAAGACGAAAAAAAACCGCAGTTAAGCGGTCTGGGGGTGATAAAAAACCCGCTGGGGCGGGTTTGGCTTGGTTAGGGAGACTTAGCTTTAAGCGGTTTATGTTTCCATCGCGTTGACAGGCTTTCGAATTCTTGAAAAAGAGTATTGCTCTTTTCAATTACACGCAATTCATTAACGAAACCTTCTAATCTAATCCAATCTCTAATGCAGTTTGAATAGCACATGCGTTTATAAATGTCTTCATCAAAAGCGCCTTCCGCTATTCCAGTCGCAAGATATTCATGGTAGTTCAAAATTCTGTAAATAAGCATAGCGTTTTCTGATCCGTAATGTTCTTTACTTGCGTACTTGCCAAGAGTATCTTCGTTTTTTATAAGCGCAGTGAAGCGGTCACGGTGAGATATGTAGTCAGAATCAAGACGAAGATTCAACAGCATCTCAACAGTCGCTCGTTTTTTAGATTGAGAGCGAGAAACAAGTACTAGCCAGATTGCTGCGACTGCGGACATCGCTATCGCAGCGCCCTGGAACCAGATGGCGGCGGTATCAGGAATACCTAGCCCTCCCATCCATCAAATGGATTATAGTGGAACATATAATTATCTCCTTGAGTATTAAAACTAATTCCAGCCGACAGTAAGATATCTAATAAAAGACATAAGAAATGTCGGTTAAAATTATTACTATAATCGGCCTGGATTTAACGATGCTTAATTTACACCAGTTTTTTGTTAACGAATGTCATGAATATATAGGGCTTTCTGTTAGATTTCAACATTTATCGTAAACCCTTTGTGACTTTTGCCGCTATAACAACAGCTAGATGATAATAGCAAACCATATCAAAGTTAGTGCTTCAGGTCAGCGGGGTTCTTCGGAACCCTGTTTGATTTAGCAAGTAAATTCCTCTCCGGAATACAGCCATGAGAATGGTTCGCTAAGATCAAGCCAGGGCGGAAACCTGGATAATGTTCCTGTTTTGGTCACGCCAGCCGGAATTGTGCCGGTTACAAAGCCGTCGTCACCCACCCATAAAGCGCCTGCTGCAAGAGAAAAAGGTGTTACAGCAGTAGATTTGCCGTTTTGAATCAGCGTTAGCGATGACGTGGAGAATATTGAGTTATTTGTTAACCCCGTAATTTCAGCGTTTATTGTTCCGGTCGAAGGGCTCATGATCAAGTTAAATTCAAAACTGGCTGAAGTGAAGGGAGTCACGGACCCGCTGCAGGTTCGGTTGTTATTATCATTGTTATTGAAAGAGCTTCCAATGCTAACAACATTGCCAACAGTTACCACGACATCAGTATAGGTCACGCCGTCAACTGTTATTTCTGGAATTGTTAGCAGGTTAGTCGATGGATCGTACATGTCATCACTGGCCGAGACCGATGTCATCAGCGCTAATGATAAGATTGCGCTTATGAGTGTTTTCATATTTACCTTATCTCATAATGCATCCAGTATTTCATACCCGCGATCCCTTAGGCATGCTCTAACATCAGCTGGGTCGCCGTCATGTGTCTTACTCCCTCGGTGTTACGTAAGGGCTGGTTCTTGGATGAAACACATGGCCTCGATCTTCAAGGCATGCCCTTGTGTCGGTGCGCGGCCCCTTGTGCGTTTTTTTCCAGTTATCTCTAACCTCGTATGTGCGGGATGATCCAAACACACCCAACTTACTTCTCTTTGTGGTGTGCGTGATTCCTGTTGCTATTACTTTGCAATCTCTAATATCGTTTAATAGCTTGCTGCGAGAGTGAGTCTGAGCGCTTGCATCAATTCCGTATCTATCTTCTACGGAAGTGGTTTTGCATCCAGCCAGAAAGATTATGATTAAGATTGCGGTCAAGTATTTCAAATTATTCGCCTTATTTAGTTGATTTGCATTTGCAATGCTCTTCTTTGCACCAATACCAAATCAGGGATACGTTACTGCTCGATTGATTTTTCCTCATCTGCACCTGTATCCGTCTCTTTAAATGTGCCAATAACCTTTTTCACTTGCGGTCTGCTCTCCTTCGGAACGCTTAATGATGTTGCTAGTATATCTATTTGATCAACATCAAGTTGATCAACGGTAATTCCTAAACGATCCATTAGTAAGCCGATTTTATCACTAGGCAACGGAACGCCTGACTCATCCGAGATTCTGCGGAGCTGCTTGTAAGACGGTTCGTGAAGCCCGTTCTCCCACGCAGACACATTGGCTTTCGTGCAGCCAAATTTTTCCGCAAAAACATCTTGAGTTATTTTCATGCGACTTCGTGCGCACTTAATGAAAATAGGTACATCATTATCAATATTTTGTTTGTCCATAAGGCAAAAGTACAGCAGTCCTTGACATTTGTCGTACAGAAAAACTTGACTTATAAGTACAGCATCACTATACTTTTGTTTAATATTATTAGTTACGAGCAAATTATTCATGAATCATGATCATATGGTTGACCGAGTAGCAGCTGCATTAGATGTGCCGCTCGCAGGATTAGCAAGAAAATTAAATGTAACAAGATCCGCTGTTGGTGACTGGAAAGCTCGAAATGCAAATATACCAAGCGAGCACTGCAAGGCTATTGTGATTATGCTGGAAGAAACATCTGACCCGTTAACCTGTATGGATTTACGGCCAGATGACTGGCAAAAATGGTGGCCAGAGCTAGCCCAACAAGACAAAGAGCATGCAGCATGAGTTTTTATAATTAACCCCTTTACTCCACGCCGCGCCCATTCGGTTAAAAGTGGGCTGATGATGGTAAATCCATTATGTAACTCTCCTTGATGTTGCACTCCGGCCACTGCTTTGATTAGACCCTCCGCAGTGGTCGGTTTTAATAGATTACGGTGCTGTTTTGCCCATGAAAGATATAGAGCTAAAGGCTGACACCAGTGAGTTGAGTGCGTTTTGGGACGGTTTACTTGCCGATCTTTCTGACGTCCCTGAAGAGGTCAGAGAGTTCTTTCTCAACCTTGGCAATTTGCCTGCGGAATTGGTCTGTTTTGAATGTGGCGTTACATCCGGGGCAGTGGTTACCGTCTTGCTTAAACCATCGCAACGGCTTGTTGATTTTGGTGCTGCAATTCGGGCAAGAAATTTTGATTTCGTTTTCGTCGAGCAATCCCATGGTTTCTCCTTTGTTGATAGTGGGTTGGTGGAACTTCCTATTCTACCAACATCGGAGAAACCTTCTGATTGAGTTTTTATCATGCTTTAGCGCCCTTGCGCGTGTTGCCAGTTTTAATAGATTACGGTTTTTTGGTGTTTTTTGAAACGGCGAATTTTTACGGAGTCGGACAATGAGTCTTTTTGATGTGATTTACGCGCAAGTTCACGCTTACCCTGGTGGTTGCGAGGCGGTTGCTTTGCGTATGCGCAAGATGGGCTTTCCCACTATGTCAGGCGATACGTTGCAGAAAAAGGTCAAAACAACTTGTGACACGCATCATCTGCGGGTTGATGAGATGTTGGTGATTATGGAGATTGTCGATACGGATGATTTCGCTAAAGAGATTGCCAGTTCCCGCCATTTGCTTTGCATTCCGCGCGTTATGCCTGAGGAAATTTCTGATGATGAGTTAATGCGTTTGTTGCTTGAGCGTGGTGACAAGATGGGCAGATCTGACCAGGAATTGCGCGAATTCATTTCTGGCCCCAGAAAGAATCTTAAAAAATTTCATTCGTTTAAGAAACGTTGGCGCGATGCCAGCGAGGTACGCGCGTTGATTATGCAGCACGCCGAGAAAGTGTATCTGGACAACGGTGGTAAGCCGCAATGAATCCAGTCCAAACCATAGCAACGTTGATCGTGATCGGCGTGGTTATGGTTTTTTGGTTTGTTGGTGCTTGTGTTGAGGGTTTGGGTGCTTTGAGAAATTCATTTAGGAGGGGTCATGCCACTGAGAATCCAAACGTCCAGGAAAGAATATAAATGCGATGAATGTGGTGAAAAAATCTCAAAGGGCGATAGGTATTGGCGCAAGTATGAAGGAGACGAGGATGGGTGTAATGAAGACCGGAAGGAGCATATAAATTGCGAGCTACACCGAAAAAATTACATCTTTCAGCAGGGATTATAAGCCATGACAGTTTATGAGCATATTTTTCTGGTTTGTATGGCCCTGGTGGTTGTGTTCCTAATCGTGTGGTTTTGGTACATGGTTATTAGTGAGTTGGACAGAAGGAAGGTGATCAAGCCATTGAGCGCGATTGGGTGGTTGGTGGTTGTTTGTTTTTGTTTGCGGGTTCTTTTTTATTGAATAGGTGCGAATTGAAAAATCTGAATATGATTCAAGCGGCCAATTCTTTAACCACGTCAGGGTGTTTCAGTGCAATGCGCAATAAGCATTGTATTGCCCCTGGCGGTTTAAAGCGGCCTTGCTCCCAATCTCTAATTGTCCCGATAGGGGTGTCAATAAGAGCTGCAAATTCAGGCTGCGTTAGACCGAGTTTTGAGCGTGCTGAACGGACCAGTATTTGTTCCGGCGTGTGGACGCGGGCTGGCTTACCTTCGATCATTTCATTTAGCGATTCACGCAGACCGGGTATTGCCATGCCTGCATCATTTTCTGCTGCGTCTACTATTTTTTTAATATCTGGCTTTTTGATCATTTTAAATTTCCTTTTTAATTTGTTTCAGTTCTTTGTCAGTTGTGTTCTCTCTATCAGATTTGCGGTAGATCGTGAGCAAGTAAATGACGCCTTTTTCGTCCTGGTTGAAGTAGATGACTCTAACACCGCCACGTTTACCGCTTTTACCAACATTCCAGCGAATCTTGCGAAGACCTTGTGTGCCTGGGATTACGTCGCCGTCTGTGCTGTTTTCAGAAATAAAGCTGATGAAATCAAGGCGCTGTTCTTCGTTCCAGATTTTGTCAGATTGCTTTTGAAATGTCGGGGTTTCGATCACTGTTTTCATGTTTCTAAGTATACGGGTATCCCGTAGTTGTGTCAAGTGTTTTCGCGATCAATATTAAAAAAATCGTATTGTTTTGAGTGGGTGTTTTTTGTTTTTTAACGAGGGAGGTAATTATGGTTGATATGAAGGTGAGTGAGGCTGAGAGAGGTCATTTGATTTTTACGAGACTGCTTAGGACAAGCATGAGAGCGCATAGATGGGTTCGTTGGCTTGCTGTGCGTTTTGGCACTGAACTGTATGTTGATGCGGGCAACCGGAGGCTCAGGGTTCGCCAGTTTTTTGGTGAGCAATATTTGATAAGCAGGTAAGTCAGATAATGACTTCCAGCCACCCGTCCATTGATTTTGCTTCTATTGCCAGTGCTGAATTGCTGAATGTGGATTGCATGGAGTACATGGCAACCATGCCAGACAAGTCGTTTGACTTGGCTATTGTTGACCCGCCTTATGGCATTGGTAACAATTGGTCGAAGAGCCGTAAAGACACATTTTATAGGCAAGGCGACTTACATTCTTACCAGAATGATAAGCGCCCGGAAGCTGAATATTTTGCGCAATTATTAAGAGTTTCAAGAAATCAGATTATATGGGGCGGTAATTACTTTACTGACTTTATATCCCCTACAAATAGTTGGATTATATGGGACAAGTTTCGCAACGCTGATATTACTTTTATGAGTGAGGCTGAAATGGCGTGGACATCATTTAAAAAGGTAACTCGTATTGCAAAATTTAAATGGGACGGCGCAAGAAAATGCGAAGCTGCCGTAAAAATTCATCCTCATCAAAAGCCAGTCAAGCTATACGAATGGCTATTAACCAATTACGCAAAGCCAGGGCAAAAAATATTAGATACACACCTTGGATCTGGATCAAGCGCAATAGCTTGTAACAACCTCGGATTTGAGTTGGTTGGTTGCGAATTAGACCCGGATTATTACGATTCAGCGTGCAAGCGGGTGGCTGAGTATTCAGCGCAAAAAAGGTTGTTTGCCTGATGGGAAGTACTGCCCAATCTAAGACATTATGGAGGCCTATCCTCCCCGTGCCTGATGATGCGGGTGATCCGCCTGTTGCGCATCTTGTTAGGGGGAAATCCGAAGCTTTTTATACTTATAGAGATTCGTTCGGTTCAATCAATGGATTTGTTCATCTGTTCAGCACTTCTACCGGGGGAAAGCAAACCTTATCCGTCTGTTTCGCTCAGAATTCAAAGACCGGGGCGCGTGAGTGGCGATGGATGGCTTTTCCTGAGCCGCGACCGTTGTATGGGTTGGATATGCTGGAGAAGTACCCTGATGCGTTTGTGCTGCTGGTTGATGGGGAGGAGTCTGCGGAAGTTGCTGGTTATATTCCTGATTTTGTAGTTGTGACCTGGCAGGGTGGTAGTAAGGCTGTTGGTAAGTCTGATTTAAGACCTTTGTATGGTCGCAATATTTATGTTTGGGCAAATTGCAATGCGCAGCGTGAGCCTCTGACTAAGGAGCAAAAGGCGGAGGGTGTTGACCCTGCCAGCATGCCTTGTTTGCCAGAGGATCAGCAGCCGAGCATGCGGGCTATGTTGCATATTAAGCGGGCTGTTTTGAAGGTCTGGCAGGATACTGATTTTCGTTTTGTTGATATCCCTAAGCCCGGTTCTAAACCTGATGGATGGGGTGCGGCAGAACTTAGCGCTGAAAAAAACAGAACCTTAGCCCACGTTGCAAACTTTGCTTGTAACGTTCGAGCAAGTAATTTTGAGAAGGAAGCTCAGAAGCCTAAACCACCCCCGCAGCGCAAGCAGTACGAAAAAAACAAGGATGGTTTGCTGATGCGTAACGGGCAGATCGTGCCCTGTTTGGCGAATATCTACGATATTTTGAGCCGTGATTCTCGATGGGAGGGTGTGCTTGGTTTTGATGAGTTTGCGTATGCGATCAGGAAGCTAAAGCCGCCACCTTTTGGTGGTGAGGCTGGTGAGTGGGACGCAAATGATGATGTGCAGTCGGCAATGTGGATTACGCGTGAATATTGGTTCGCGCCATCACCTGTGCAAGTTGCTGAGGCTGTTGAGGCATTGGCTAAGGATAATGGTTTTCATCCGGTGCGTGATTACCTGAGTAGCTTGGAATGGGATGGTGTGCGGCGTATTGATGATTGGATAGCTGATTATATTGGTGCACCAAAGAATGCATATGTGATGCGTGTTTCCCGTTGGTTTCTGATGGGTATGGTGGCCCGTGTTATGCAGCCTGGTGTTAAGTTTGATTGCTGTTTGGTGCTTGAGGGTGACCAGGGGCGTAAGAAGTCGACAATGTTGCGTGTGCTAGGTGGTGAGTGGTTCGGCGATACTGATTTGGATCTGCACAATAAAGATTCGATGGCGACAATTCGCGGTAGTTGGCTGTATGAATTCGCTGAAATGGGGTCTATAGCAAGGTCTGAGGCTAGCCGACAGAAGTCTTTTTTATCACGCCAAATCGATGAATTTCGCCCGCCTTATGGACGCCGTGATATACGCAGCCCGCGCCAGCTTGTGTTCGCGGGAACGGTTAATGAATGGACGTGGAATAAGGATGAAACCGGTGGCCGCAGATTCTGGCCGATTATATGCAGCCATGATATTGATTGTGATGGATTGGGTGCTGTGCGTGATCAATTGTTTGCTGAAGCTTATTTGCTTTATAAATCCGGCAAACGGTTCTGGCCGACCGGTGAAGAACAGCAGAAATTGTTTGATCCTGAGCAGATTAAACGGCATCAATCGGACGGCTATATTGATTTGCTACATCAGTTTGTTAGTGAGCGCTATGACTTGTTTTCTCTGGCTGATGCAGCAGACCATCTAAAGATCGATCCTGCGCGATTGTCGCGCGATATACAAACTCGGATTGGTAAAGCACTGCGTGCGCTTGGGTGCACACGTGAAGAAAAAAGAACGAATGTTATCCGGTACTGGTACAAGCCTCCAGTAAGAAGTGAAGCAACGTCGGAGACCGGAGACGAAATAGGAGGGTGCGATGGAATTCCTTTCTAAAAATCTTCCTAACCTCAGTGAGGTTGGGAAGATGCTAGGAACCTTGAAAGCCTTATGGGTAAACGTTCTTCCTAACCTTCCCAACCTTCCTAACCTAACCCCTCACACGTACACATGCGCACACCCGCACGCACACATACGCGCGCGCGTATGTACACGTAAAACTACGTTAGGAAGGTTGGGAAGGTTAGGAAGATGTAATGCAGGCAACGGTTTTATTGTTCCCCACATCAGTATTCGGGTTAGGAATGTTGGGAACTGATAAAAATTTAACGGCTGAGTTTGTCAGAGAGCAATTCCCCAAGTGCGTGGAGTTTGCTGATGTTGCGCGTGATGTGTTTGGTGATGGTGTGAAGGTGACTTTTATGCAGGAAGGTGGTCGGTCGGTTGGTACATCACGGGAGGGTGTTGGTAATGCTGTTCTCCTGAATGAAATTGTTATTGAGTCTGCGCCATTGCGTGGGTTGAGGCGCAGTAGTTCAGGCGGATGGGTGGCTGCACGTGATGGTTAACGTATTGCCGCATTATTTCTACGGCGACCCTGCTGATGTTGTTGAGTCCATGCAACTGGATGAGCTTGGTTGCCGTGCTTGTCAGTCGCATAAGGTTGTGTTTGATCGGGTGGTGTGTGGTGATGTAAGGAGTGAGCAACAAATAGGGGTGCCGCGTGTTGGGCATCGGTGTCCATTATTTGATGATAGGAGTTGATATGCAGCAAGGTACTGTTGTTCATCGGTTGATTGGATGGTCGAGGTGGAAGCTGGCCAGCGGTGTTGCGTTGGGCTATCCCTCAATGGTTAGTTTCATGAGATTGGGTGGTGGGGCTTCAACTGATGTGAGTGAATATAATCAGGTTGACTCTTGGTGTATTGAGACTGATGATGCTTTTAAGTTGTTACCAATCATGCCAAAAGAAATAATAAAAATGGAATATCTTTCAACTCACAAGGTGATTGTTGTTAAGGCGCATCAGATGGGGATATCTAAGCGTGCTTATCATAAGTACTTGAATGATTCCTATACTTTGCTAGGAAATATTTTAGATTCTCGCTTGCGTAACGTGCACGATAGTGATACATTTCTGCTAAATTCATTAGAAATGCGTCAGAAACAAGCGCAACAAACAGTATAAAACAAAAGCCAGCCCATTGTGCGCTGGCTTTTTTGTTGTCCAAACAAACTAATAGATAAAAGAAAAGCTCATTCCGTAAGGTCTGGGCTTTTTTTATTTGTACCTTGCCAATATCAGCACAAAAGCCATGCAGCCATGCCGGATGCAATACATTAGTTCGCGGAACAAGCAGATGCACTGATCATAAAACGGTAGACCGGAAACTATCTGACAAGCATCGCGGATCTTCTACTGCACGCGGCTATGGTTATAAATGGCAGGAAGCAAGCAAAGGTTATTTAAGGAAGCATCCTTACTGTGTCCGATGTGAAGATCAAGGAATCGTTACACGCGCGACTGTTGTTGATCACAGGGTTCCGCCCAGATTGGCAGCGGCAAACGAGAGTGGTATTCAGTCCTTGATTAAAGAAGCATTAAGACTGTTTTGGGATCGTGATAATTGGGACGCATTATGCAAACCATGTCACGACAATAAAACAGCAACAGAAGACGGCGGATTCGGAAGGCAGGGGCGGGTAAAAAGTCTACAGCCTTTTGTCTCTAGACCGTCTGCCTAGTTAATATTTTGTGTGCGGGAGTTTTGGAGGGGGGGTACATCCCCTGTTCAGTGGGAATTTAAGTTATGGGATCAAGAGGACCAAAACCACTACCACCTAACGTGCATAATTTGCGTGGAAATCCAAGTAAAAAACCGTTGGGTGCGTTGCTTGGTGGGGTGCATCCGTTGGTTGAAATTCCCGGTTGCCCTGCGCACTTGTTACCTGAAGCAAGGAAAGAGTTTAAGCGTATTGCCGTTGAGTTGGAGGAACTAGGTCTTGTCTCGCAAATGGATCGCGCAGCGTTGGTAGCCTATTGCACAGCCTGGGCTGAGACAGTTCAATGTGAGAAAAAAATAGCTGAACTTAATAAAGCCGACCCAAAAGGTGAGGCTGGTTTAATAGGTTACACACCAAACGGTTACCAACAAATGTCTGTTTGGGTGCAGATTCGCAATAGGGCGTATGAGCGAATGGGTAAATTTATGGCTGAGTTTGGCATGTCGCCCAGCTCAAGAACCAGAGTAACGCCAAGCGAGAATCATCCTTCTTTACCTGGGATGGAAGGTGAGGGCGAAGAAAAAACGGGATGGGACGCAGTTTAGGCTATTACGTCGACACTGCCAAAAACTATGCGCAAGCAGTTTTAAACGGAGAGATCCCCGCGTGCAAATGGACGAAGGCAGCATGCCGTCGTCAACTGGATGATCTTGATAGAGCCAATCATGACCCAGACTACCCGTTTGAATTCAAGGTAGATAAAGCAGAACACATATGCAGATTTAATGAGCTGCTTCCTCACGTCAAAGGAAGATGGGCGGGTCAAAAGATACAGCTTGAGCCTTGGCAGATATTCAACGAAACATCGGTATTTGGTTGGCACAGAAAAGACACTGGTTATCGACGGTTCAGAATTGTTTACATTGAAGTAGCCAGGAAAAACGCAAAGAGCACAGAAACAAGTTGCGTATCACTGTACATGCTCACAGCAGACGGTGAACCTGGCGCAGAAATTTACTCTGCAGCAACTACGCAAAAACAAGCCAAGATTGTTTTTAATACCGCCAAAAAAATGGCTAGAATGGAGTCTGAATTCAGACGCAGGTTTGGGGTTGTTGCTCAAGAACACAGCATCTATGAAGTAATTAATGACGGTCTTTACGAGGCTTTATCTGCCGAAGGGTCAACACAAGACGGGCAAAACACGCATTTCGCAAGTGTTGATGAACTGCACGCCCACAAAACCAGGGACTTATATGACGTGATTGAAACATCAATGGGGTCAAGAACACAACCATTGATGTGGAACATCACAACAGCCGGAAAAAATCGCAGTGGCATTTGCTATGAACAACGATCCTATGTAACCAGCATACTCAATGCTGTGCTGCTAAAGCACGGCGGGTTAGGCTACCCAGTCAAAGGGGCCGTTGTAAATGATGACACGTACTTCGGAATAATATACACCATTGATGACGATGACGATTGGACTGATGAGTCATGCTGGCCGAAGGCAAACCCAAATTATGACGTATCCGTTTTCCCTGATGACATCAGACGCCTTGCGGAAAAAGCAAAAAAACTATCAACAGCACGAAATAACTTTCTAACAAAACGTTTAAATGTTTGGGTCAATGCAGCAGAAGCATGGATGGACATGCTCAAGTGGGATGCATGCGCAGACACCTCTCTGGATATCGCGGATTTTGAAGGTGAAGAATGTTTTGTTGGACTTGATCTTGCCGAGAAAAACGACTTTGCGGCAGAAGTAAAAACCTTCTGGCGTGGTGATACGTTATATGTTTTCCCATTCCTATACCTTAATGACGCGGCAATCGAAGATTCAGAAAACAGCCAGTTTGAAGGATGGCGTGAAGACGGTCACATCATAGGCAATGAAGGTGACGTTACCGATTTTGACCAGATCGCAGCGGACCTAATCGACACCGCCAAAAGGTTTGACCTTCAGGAAATACCATATGACCCTGCTTTATCAAGATACTTTGCAACAAAATTGATTAATGACCACTCGCTTCCGCTCGTGGAGATGCGGCAGAACGGCATCACATTCACATCGGCGGTAACGGAACTGGAGAATCTTGTGCTGGAAAAGAAAATAAAATTCAAAGGCAATCCAGCGTTTACTTGGATGATGAGCAATGTAGTCGTTAGTGAATCGAAATTCTCAGGACTAAAGCACCCAACCAAAGAAAATGCAGCAAATAAAATTGACGGAATCATAGCGCTGTTAATGGCTTTGGCTAGGGCTGTTGTTAAAAAACCTAATGAAACAATCGAACAAGGATTCGCAACGCTGTGAATGCCCAGACTGCGACAGATCAGGTGGACAATAAGCGCAGCCATATTCTTGATCAGTTTCTTGCTGATCGTGCGGCGCAGAAACAAGCGTTATCTATAAAGAATGCAGCTGACTCACAATTAATAAAAAGCGGTGATCCGCAGGTGATTGAATTGTTTGGTGGTGCGCAGGCATCGTCAGGTTATGCGGTTACTGAAGAATCGGCGATGCGCGTTTCAGCAGTTTCCGCGTGCGTTCAGTTATTGGGTGGCACGATAGCAAGCCTGCCTTTGCCGATCTATAAGAATACTGAAGAAGGCCGGGAGAAAACCAAGCCGCCGCTGTATCGCCTGTTGAATATGAAGCCCTGCCCGGCATGGACAGCGGCTAGCATGATGGAATGGTGGATACGTTCAATTGCATTCAAAGGTGACGCGTTCTCACGAATCAAGCGTGACAGGTTTGGAATTGAAGAAAGAATTGTTCCGCTGCACCCGGATAGAGTCAGGGTTCATGTGACAGATGACGGCGATATCAGCTATTCATTCCAGCCGAAAAACGGCGCACCGGTCGGCATACATGCAGATGACATGCTGCACATTCCGGGGTTTGGTTATGACGGCAGCAAGGGGCGCAGCAAATCAATCATCCAGCAAGCCGCTTTCCAGTCAATAGGCATTGCGCTGGCTGTTGATGATTTCAGCGGGAAGTTTTTTGCAAACAGCGGAATGCAAAAACACCTCATCCATACTGATGGAAAAATGGATGAGACGTTAATCGAAAAATTAAAAAATGAATATATAAGAAAATACGGTGGGGCGGCAAACGCAGGCAAGCCCATGGTGCTGACAGAAGGCTTAATGGTTAAAGAATTAAGCCTGTCATCCGTAGATGCCGAGCTGCTGGATAGCCGGAAATATCAAGTAATCGATATAGCCCGTGCATTCTGTGTGCCGCCATTCATGATCGGCGCGAATGATACCACCACAAGCTGGGGTTCAGGCATTGAGCAAATGACGCTTGGCTTTGTAAAGTTCACACTGCAAGCCTACCTAACCAAGATCCAGCAAGAAATTAATAATAAGTTTTACCCTGATGGGGAAACATTTGCTGAATTCAACTTGTTAGGATTATTAAAAGGTGATTCTGAAGCAGAGTCCAAATCCCTGCGTGAAGCACGCGGCGGGTCACAAGGCCCAGGCTGGATGACGGTGAACGAAGTGCGGAAAGTCAAAAACCTACCACTGCTTTCTGATGAGCAAGGTGGCAACAAAATTTACGAACCAAAAGGTAAAGTCGATGAAAAATCAAGTGAAGCTGATGCAGCTGCTACAAAACAACCAACAGAAAGAAAAAAAGGCACTGCGCGTAGAAAATCAGGATGATTCAGCGACCATTTATCTGTATGGCGTCATTGATGATTACTTTGGCATATCAGGAGAAGAGGTTGCCAGGGCTCTGGAAGATCTAAAGGATAAAGAAGTAAAGCTGCGTATTAACTCACCAGGCGGTGATGTATTCGTTGCCCGCTCCATGTACGCAGCTATCAAATTGCATGGCAATGTTACAGCCCAAATCGACAGCGTTGCTGTCAGTGCAGCAACCTTCGTGGCTATGGCAGCCAAAGAGGTTACCATGATCGATGGTGGTTTCATGATGATCCACAACGCGTGGACATTCGGGTTCGGAAATAAAAATGATTTTATCGAGTTGGCCGACTTGCTGGGCAAGTTCGATGAATCCATTATCAAAGACTACATCAAAAAAACCGGAAAATCACAAGATGAAATTGCAGTAATGATGGACGCCGAAACATGGATGAATGCAGAAGAATCTAAGGAAATGGGGTTCATCGACAGCATTTTTGATGGCGAAGAAGCCGGGGAGGGTGGCACAAACAACAAATGGAACCTCTCCGCTTTTGACAACGTGCCACAAGCACTAGCAGCACCTGGGCCAGATCCGCAAGAAGAAGCATGGCAACGTCAACGCGCAATGGCTGAAAGACGATTGCGAATATTGAACGCAGTGACCCACTAACCCGCATCAAAACCAAACAACCCGCCCAGGCGGGTTTTTTTATTTCTTAACAGGAGAAATTAAAATGCCACAAAGCATTCAAGCATTGCGCAATCAACGTAACGATCTTTCAAAGCAAGCCAACAATTTGCTGGCTGAAAAAGGTGATCAAAAGTGGTCTGCTGAAGAAAAAAAGCAGTTTGACTCTTTCGCGGATCAAATGGAAGGGCTGGACAGTCAGATTGAAACCACTCAGCGCTTGCTAAACCTGCAAGCTGAGGAAAGTTTTAATAATCTTCCGTTGGTTGGAGACGCTGATAAAGGCAAAAATGAAGTGCGCAATCTTTACGCGAAGGCGTTGCGTCAAGGGGTGCACACACTTAGTGCTGATGAACAGTTAAAAATTCAAAACACCATGAGCACAACCGTGGGAGCAGAAGGTGGTAACACCGTGCAGGGTGTGGTCGCAAGTGAGTTAATTGAAACGGTTAAGGATTTTGGTGGAATGCGCCGGGTTTCTTCAAGCGTTTCCACTTCGGATGGCAGTCCGCTATCTTATCCGACGAGTGACGGAACTGCGGAAACGGGTGAATGGATTGCTGAGAACACAACCGCTACCGACCTGGATATTACATTCGGCACAGTTGCTCTGAATGTTTACAAAGCCAGCAGTAAAGTGATCACGGTGCCATTTGAGCTTCTGCAAGATAGCCAGATTGATATTGTGGCATTAATTAATCAGCGTTTTAGTGCTCGCCTTGGGCGCACTATGAACACAGGTTTTACTATTGGTTCAGGTTCTGCCCAGCCAAATGGTTGCGTGACAGCGGCCAGTGTTGGCAAGGTTGGCACCACAGGCCAGACGTTAACCGTAATCTATGATGACCTGGTTGATTTGATTGATTCAATCGATATTGCTTATGACGACGGCAGCTTGAAATTCATGTATGCGCAAGCTTTGCGTAAAGTCATCCGCAAAATTAAAGACACGGATGGTCGACCAATCTGGACGCCATCATATGACGCAGGTATTGCCAACCGTTCGCCAGATCAATTACTCGGTTATGACACCGAGATAAACAACGACATGCCGGTACCGGCTGCAAATGCCAAATCAATCGGGTTTGGGCAATTCCAAAAATACATGATTCGCGACGTGATGCAGCTAACGCTATTCAGATTTGATGATAGTGCCTATGCCAAAAAAGGGCAGGTTGGATTTATGGCGTGGATGCGTGCAGGTGGTAACTTGATCGATACTGCCGCGCTTAACCTTTACCAGCACAGCGCAACTTAATCTAATCATCTTATACGGTCGCACGGACTGCGGCCACCATTATAATTTTTGGAGACATATCACATGGCTATGAAAAAAGCGCGAGTGCTGACTGCACTTACTATTGGTGGAGTTATCTTTCAACCTAACCAGGTCATTGAAGCAGAGGCAGGCTTTATTAAATCACAGGGGGATTCTGTTGATACATCACCTGCAGCGGTTAAATACTGCCTTGATAATGGGGCTAAAGTTGCCCGCATTGCAGGCAATGAGGAAACTCAGGATGGTAATCCGGATGACAACCCAGACGGCAACCCGGACGACAACCCCAACGAGTAAGAGTCAGTCGAGAAAATGACATTCGTGCGACCAACAAAGCGGGTTACGCAGGCAATGGCTGAGGCGTTGGATATTGAAGACGCCAAACGCCAACTGCGTATCACGCATTCATCAGAAGATTCTGAAATATCCAGGCTGATCACGTCCGCAAGAATCGCGTTCGAGTCTGCGCACGAGCATACCGTGATGCAGACAGAATGGGAAATGTCTCTTCAATGTTTCCCGACAATAATCGAAATGAGGTGGATGCCGGTTATCAGTATCACATCGATTAAATATACAGATGTGAACGGTGTTGAACAAACCGTCGACCCGGCTGATTACACGCTTAAAAAGTTGGATGTTCAGGAAGAATACATCGAGCTAGTGCTTGACAAATCATGGCCGTCAACCTATCCGTGTAAAGACGCTGTGCGGGTTCGGTACCAGGCTGGTTATGCAGATGCAGTTTCAGTGCCGGAAGATATTAAAGTGTGGATGAAAGATTTAATCACCTACAAGTTCATGAACAAAGGTGATGATCCTGTTGACGATAGCCGCATGAAACCATCTTATTTGACTGAGCAATATAACGGTAGTGCGAAGTTTTGAAAAAATCATCTCTTAGCAAATACCGCACTCCAATCGAAATACAAGCCCCAACAACAACTAAGGATCTCGAAGGCGGGATGGTTAAGACGTGGGTCAACTTCGCCTCTCCCTTTGCGGAGAAAAACAACCTGTCAGGCAGCGAGCAATCGGCGACCAGGGCCGGTGGTCAGGTGGCTGTTGCGCGTACTGTTTTCAGGATGCATTACCAGCCCGGTATCACCGAGCAGATGCGGATTGTTTGCGGTGGTGAATATTTCAACATCAACCATGTGAATAACTACATGGAGCAAAACCGGGAGCTGATTATCACCTGCACAACGGGGGCAAACCTTGGCTAGCATTACTGGACTCAGCGGTTTAAGCGCTCAGTTTAAGAAGCTTGAAAACAACATGAAGCGCAAAACAGCGTTTCGTATGGTGGCAGCTGGTGGGCGGGTTTTGCGTAAAGAGGCCAAGACGCTGGCCAAGGGACACGGGCTGAAACGATCCGGTGCATTGATTCGTAATATCGCTATTAAGCGTGAAAGTAATGCTCCGCCTGGAACCGTGCAATATAACTTAGGCGTAAAGCATGGCCGCAATCTTGGTAATGGAAAAAAGGTTATTAAGTTTCTTGCTTTGGATAAAAGAAGCGGGCGGGTTGTCACCAAACGGCAGAATGATCCATTTTATTGGTCGTTTCATGAATTCGGCACCAAGCACTTAGACAAAAAATCATTCATCGAGCAAGCATTCAAAAACAAACGCACGCAGGCAGCAGCGGCTATGGGTACTCAGTTGGGTAAGGATTTGGAAAAGGCAGGTAATTAACATATGGAGGCGTCATGAAACAAGCACTCGTAACCTCAGCATTTAAATTGAACGGCAAAGATGTTGAATTTGGCAATGTTATCGAAACCGATGAAGAAACAATAAAAGAAATGCGCAATTACGTGGATACCGATGCCAGGGCGGTTAAAGAAGCGCTTGCAAAAGAGAAAACAAAGCTGGTGAAAATTGCGGTTGATCGTAAGAAAGAAGCGCCCGCCGAAGGCAAAAAAACAACATAAATCAATAAATGACTATTGATGCCGACATCAACACCGCGCTGAGTGCTGTGCTTGCAAACACATGGTCTGTTGAACTGCCACCAAGGCCAACCTGGCCAGCCATTGTTTTTGAGATTGATAGTGAGCCTGAAGATGGTTGGGTGATGGGTGGTGGATACACGCAACACGTTATCAGTGTTGACCTCATGGCTTTAACAAAAACCGAGCTAGCAACCTATCTGCCGCAAATCAGAACCGCGATGGAAGCCTTCACCGGCTACTTGGATGAGGAAGGTAGCGGCGACGCAAGTTATGAAAAATTGCCGGAAGTTTACGGGAAGTTTGTTAATTTCAGAATCAGAACACAGGACTAAAAGGAGAAAAGCACCATGTCGAAGTTGATGAGAAAAACCGTGTTACTGGCAAAAAAAGAAACGACCAAAGGCACTGACGCAATACCAACAGGGCCGCTCAATGCCATTCGTGCGCAGGTATCAAGCATTACGCCACTTGAGGCTGAACACGTTCAGCGCGATGACATCGGCAGCACATTTGGTGCGGACGGTGAAATATTTGTCGGTGGATATTCAAAAGTGACTTTCCGCGTTGAATTAGCCGGATCCGGCACCGCAGGAACGGCACCAGCATTGTATCCGTTGCTGGAAATGTGCGGTTTTGCGCCTCCTGAAATCGTTGCTGTAACCAGTGTCACAGCCAAACTAATTACCGACGCAATACCATCAAACACAATCTATTGGTATCTCGATGGGCTGCAGCACAAAATGCTCGGCTGTATGGCCAATGCAAAGATAACAATGGATGCCAAGCAGATACCGTACATCGAACTTGATGTGTGGGGTCTATACACAGCGCCGACAGATACACTTCTGCCGTCTGACGCAGACTATTCAGCGTTCTTGGCACCAGTAGGTGTTAACAAGGTTAATACGCCGTCATGGTCAATTCATGGCGTTTCCGGCATTAGTTTCTCAAGCCTCAATTTCGATCTTGGAAATCAACTGGTTTACATCAATGAGCCTGGCCGTGAAGAAATCGACATCAGAAACCGTCGTGTAACCGGCAGTATCACGATGGAAATGACGCCAGTTGCAACAAAGGCGTGGCATGAGCAAGTGCGCACGAATGTGCTTGATGCCTTTGCTTTAACGCACGGCACAGTAGCCGGAAACATCGCAGATCTGACAGCGCCAAAGGCTCAGTTGCTGGCACCAAGTTATCCAGAAGTTGAAGGCGAGGCACGGCTTGGATTGAACCTGCTGCTCACTAAGGATGCAGGTAACGACGAATTGCAGATTGCCTGGACTTAATCGGTTAACGTAAATCAATCACAAGGAAATGAAATGGCATTTAAATTATCAACAGTAAAGCAAACATTCTCAACGAATGTCGAGGTGTTAATTGCTAATGACAAATGCAGTCATGATAAAAGCATTTTTGTTGCTATTTTTTCGCGGTCAAAGATGGATGAGTTCGATCGACTCATTGACATGAAATTCGTTGATGTTGCGCGTGAAAAGTTGGTTGGATGGGATCAGTTTCTGGACGACGAAGGAAAGCCGGTGCCGTTTAACGACGAGACAGTAGAAGCCTTGCTGTCTATCCCTGAAGTAGTAACAGGAATGGCTATAAGTTTCTGGGAGGCATTCAACAAGCAGAAAGCAAAAAACTCCAGGCGGTAGCACGCCATATAGCAGGCTACCGCAAAAATTCAGAAATTGATATAGCTGCAGAAACAGAATTAATTGAATCGCTGGAAAAATCAGGTGTACCGAAAGAAGTCACCGACAAAATGCGGGAACGCATTTCTGATGTAGAAGAAGATTGCTGTGAAATCTGGCCGGATAATCAAAAAACCGTCCAGTTTTTTTTCGCCATTTGCAAGCAGTGGATTGTCAGCAGCATGGGCGACTATCTGGGTTTAGATAACAAAGCCGTTGAAGCAACAATGAATATGATGGGCATCCCAAGACGCAAGCGGCGCAAGCTTTTGTATGAGATTGGTGTCATGGAAGAAGCCGCCATGAAAGTCTTCAAAGAACGCAGGAAAAACGAATGTCAGCGTTAGGTTCACTGGTCGTTAAATTAGCTTTAAACCATGCTGAGTACACGCAAGGTTTAAGCAAAACAAGCCAATCCTCGCTGAAGTTCGCCCAAAATTCACAACGCGCTTTTGACCGTGCAGAGCGCGCGGCAAAACGAGCATTTAGGAATGTCGCGCTTGGTGCGGCTGGAATGGTGGCGTCATTCGTCGGTGTCAATGCTTCATTAAGTAAGGTCAAGGGCATTATTGACGCCCAAGACCAAATCGGCAAACTCTCCCAAAAAACCGGTCTTGCAGTTGAGTCGCTTGCCGGGCTTGATTTTGCTGCCAGCCAGTCTGGTACAAACCTTGATCGCACAGCCAAAGGTGTGCGCGGATTTTCACGCATTATTGCCGACTCATCCGGCGCACCAAATAAATTCACCGAAATACTCGGTGCAATGGGCGTCCAGATTGACGAACTTAAAAGCAAAAGCCCGGAAGAGCAATTCCTGGCCCTTGCCGATGCCGTTCAGGATCTGGGTGAACAAGATCGGGCGGTTGCAGTCACTTCGCTGCTCGGCGACCGTATGGCCGATCTGGTGCCGCTGTTGTCGGGTGGTTCAGACCGTTTGCGTGATTTGATTGCAGAAGGTCAGAAATATAATCCGGTCACGGCAGAATCAGCATCCAGGGCGGAAGTGTTTAACGATAACCTGGATAGACTAGGTCGATCGTCCGGCGTACTGGCGCAGGAATTAACCATCGGACTGGTTAGCTCTTTATCAGAAGTCGCTGCACAAATGGCCAGAGCATCTGAGCAAGGCGGCATTATGCAGGGCGTAATCGCTGGCATCGGTGCAACCGCTGACGCAGTGTTCACGTCAAGCGGTTTTCTAAAACTGGTTGAGTTTTCCGGGCCATTGGGATCAGTCCTTGCAGGGCGTGTGCGAGATCAGAAATTTGATGAGTTCATAAAAAACCGCCAAGGCATTCTTCCCGCTGACCCTGTAAGTGCTCTTCTGAATGCGCCGGAAGAGGCTCAAAGTAAAAGGCTGGCTGAAAGGCTGGCCGAAATAGACAAGCAGTTTAATAATGCAGCCATAAGCAGTAATACACTCACAAAGTCAGAATTAGACCAGGAACGCGAAACAGAATCACTTGCGAGTGACATACAAGCACTGACGCGAGCTTATGACCCGCTGATTGAGCGCAATGAGCGTTTAGCCAGGTTATTGCAAAAACGTGATGCTGGCCTGTCTGATGACATTTTTGAAGCTGAAGCCACCGCAGCAATCAATAAATACACGCAAGCCACAGCGAACCTTGGCGACACGGTTGACGATGTAGCCAGTAAGCATGTGAACTTGCGTGAAGTTTCGCGAAAGGTATTTCTAGATAACGAGCAATTTGGCATACAGGCGGCTAGAGGTGTGCAACGCGCTTTTGCCAGCTTCTTGAGCGGCACGGAAACAGATTTTGAGCGCACGTTTAAAAACATATCTGCGCAAGCGTCTTCCTTTGTCATTCTTGGCGGAATTGAAAGCATATTTACCGGTGGTAGCGGCAAGTCATCACAAGATAACGGTTTATTCAGCATCTTTGACAGCCTGCTTGATGTCAATAAATCATCAAAAAAATCCACAGATCAGATTGCAGCGGCTTCCGATGTCACGGCGGCATGGCTTGGAAAGATAGGCAAAGAATCAAGGTTTAGCGTAAGCGGTGCGACTGACAGACTAAGCGGCGCAGCGCAATCAGCGTTTGCTAATGCTAATCCGATTGCGGGTGCTTTAACTGTGACGGCTGGTAGTTTGGCTGGCGCTGGAGGTAATGCAACGGCACTGGCTGGCACAGCAGCAACATTTGGCGGTCCGGTTGGGATTATTGCTGCGGCTGGAATTATTGCAACGGATATTCTGGATAAGAAGTTCGGTGATTTTAAACTAGGTGAAGCAGGGAAGGCAGCCCGCACTGCAACGGATATTACATCTCTTGGCGGAACTTTTGTATCAAGGAAAATAAACCCATTTGGCTTACCTGACCCAGTCACGCTTGTTCTTAAAGCATTATTCGGTCGTGGCCCGCTGGAGCAAAAAAGAACAACGTTAACAGGTCGATTAGGTTCTGAAGGTTTTGATCAGGCAACGCTTGCGTCATTCTTCAAAGCGAGCGGGGGAGCATTTAAAAGCAGCAAAAGAGATTTTGCAACCGTCGATTTACTCGGAAACACGAATACCGACAATGAGAATCTAGGCGGCTTTGTTAACGACTTGGCTAAATTTGCCAGGCAGATATTCGGCGCCATTGACGACTCAGTAAAAGCAACCTCTAAAAGCTTGCTTGATATGGGCAGCAATCTCAATCTAAGCACGGAAGGCGTTACGTCATTTAATCGTGAAATCAATTTAATATCAGAAAAAGGTGAACTGTTAACAGATGAGCAGATATCAAATGAAATAAGGAATATCACAGACGAATTATCCAGGGGCTTATTGCCTGCTGTTGATGATTTGAGCAAGACCGGCGAGACGGCGTTTCAGTCTATTTCACGCTTAAATGATGAATTTAATGTCTTGACGGATGTTATGTTGCTATTAGGTCGCAATACTGAAGAAGCGCGCGGCGAGCTGTTAGGTTTATCATTTGACCAAAGAGCTGATTTAGTTAATAAACTCGGCGGCACAGGTGAAGCTAATGCAGCGTTCAATTCTTTCTTTGATAACTTTTTATCGCCTGAAGAGCAATTAAAAATCTTCACTGATAAATTGCTAATTGAGCTAAAAGAGTTTGATATTAATCGCGTCGTTTCACCTCAAGAAGTTGTTGATGCATTTTTTTCTGGAACACTATCAACGGACGATATTGCTGGCGTGTTAGACCAGAACATGCAGTCATTGATCCTTAATGTTGATCGCCTCAAAAACATCGCTCAAGGGGCATCAGAAAGCATTGACAGCAACCTGAATAACTCATTCACCACCCTAGAAAAAAGCGTAAACACAGAACGTAACAGATTGGCGAATGAGTATAACGAATCAGTCCAGGAAACCACCCAGTCAATAAGCACGCTAACCACACTATCCAACGCGCTCAACACAGCTACTGAAACCATAAACCTGTTAGGCCTAACAGGTGCAAGGGACTCAATCAGAAATGCCATTGCAGACGCCACAAGCGGCAATGTTGTTGAATTAAGCAGCGTTAGAAGTGCGCTTGTAAAGTTGACTGATAACGACACAAGTGCATTCAGCACCCGCCTTGATTTTCAGCGTAGCCAGGCTGTAAATACATCATTGCTGAGTGAGCTGGGAAGTCTGACAGACAACCAGTTGACCGCCGAAGAGCAAAGCCTTGACGCATTAAAAAGTGGTTTTGATGCCGGGATTGGCAGGCTTGATTCAATTATTACTGAGGCGCGAACCCAAATCGATCTGCTCGTTGGTATTGATGCCAAGCTGGCTGATCTCAGCGTTAATGATGCACTTGGTATTTTCAATCGCGAGTCTGTCCAAGCGGGCGGTCAAGGCGTCAGTGGACTGGATGGAATAATTCCGTTCAATGGAAATTCAGCCTTCTCAAGTTCTGAAATTAATTCGGCATATCAATCTGTTAAAGACAATCCTTTTGAGGCTCACAGGCTGGCAAAGGCAAACAATGTCTCTGCAGAACAATTGGCTGCTTCGGTTCCTGGTCTTAGCCTCAGCGATATTAACAACTTTACCGATGAAAACGGACTTGAGCGGCTTGCAACTGGTACAAATTTTGTACCGCAAGACATGCCCGCTTTTTTGCATCGTGGCGAGGAAGTTAAGCCTAAAGCGTTTGTTGATAGGGATAGAGCGCAGAATGATGAGGTCGAGGGGTTATTGAAGAAAATCCTGGCCGCATTAGAAAAAGAAGACACCCCGGCCAAGGATACGCACAATTTATTGCGGCGCGTGATCACTGAATCAGATGACGGCACGCTAGCAATTAATACCAAGGCGGCAGCGTAATGCCTATGACAACCATGGTGCCAGTGCCAATCACATCAGCGCAGATTGTGTCGTCAGACGCGGTTTATCCGGCTGCAGGTGAAGCCTTGTGGCTTGTAGGGTCATCTTATGATACGGGCGATACAGTCTCGCATTTAATCTCCCATCCATTCGGCGATTACTACCACCTTTTCGAAAGCAAGATAGATAGCAATGTAGGCAATATCCCGGAGGCGCGCCCAAACGAAAATGCAAGCTGGATTGACAGAGGCTCCGTTAATGAAACAGCGATGTTTTTCAACCTGGATAGTTTCCAAACCACCTCCCCATCTCCCTTTGTTGTTGAGATTCTACCCGGCGATAGAGTCGGCGCGGTTTCATTTAGCAATATTGACGCAGACAACCTAACCGTTGAAATTCTTGACGGAGCCACTGTTATCCATACCGAATCTGTTGACTTGCTGGATAAACCGTCGACTGACGCCTACGAATACTCTTACATGCCATGGCGGCAGATTGAAAAAACAGCGGTCTTTAATCTTCCTATGGCTGTTGCTTATGGCGTTAGGTTCACATTTACCAGAGGCTCTGGATATGTGGGGGTAGGAAATACGGTTATTGGTACTCCGTTTGAAATCGGCAGTGTCCAGTACGGCGCGAAAATTAGCGATTTGAATTTCAGCACGCGGAAGCGAGACCCTTTTGGGTTTGTGACGTTCACGCCGAGACTCAGCGTCCCGGACAATAAATTCAAAGTCAGGATTAAAAAACACAAAGTAAATGCAGTTAGATCGATTATTAAAGACTTGAATGCGGTGGTCACTATGTTTGCTGGTTTGGGAGACCCGGAAGATGGCTACTTCGAATCCACGTTCCTGATCGGATTTTACGAAGACCCAGAAATATCACTGGATCATCCAGACGATGCGTTTTTAAACATAACTCTGAAAGGTATTTAAATGTCAGGCCCAATATCACCATTCCCATTATTCACAGACAGCAAAGTAGCTGCATTATATAACGCTGAGATGGATGCTATGAGGCGCGCTCTGCCGGTGCTAACGAGTGAGCTTAATGCCGTTGTAAAAGCGCTCAACTTCATCGCAACCAACTCGACAAGCGCAACCACCAATACCATATCCCTGGGGCTGAAAACGTTTGTCGTTGAACCCGGCAAGTCCTATGTTAAATCTATGACGGTAAAAATGGGATCAACCGCAGAGCCGCACAAGTGGATGGTTGGCGAAGTAGAAAGTTACGACCCAGAGACAGGCGACTTTGCAGCAATTGTGCGCGGTTTAAGTTCAGTTACCGGCACTTTTGACGCATGGACAATCTCGCTTGCTAACACCGAAGTACCTATAGGTCAGCATGAGGTTATTGTATACGGGGGTGATGGTCATGGAACGATCAATACCAAAGCAAGAAGGCATTCTAATGTGGCGCGAAATGTCGGTACATCAATTAGTTATGTAGATAGCCCCACGCTTGGTGAATCATTTACCATTAATGATGCTGGCATGTACACGATTACGTGTAATGACACTAAGAGCGGAGCTGTATCACATTTTGGAGTATCTCTCAATTCTACCGAGCTGACCACTTCAATCACAAGCATCACGGAAACAGATTTGGTGCTCATAGGCGTAAGTGATGCGGCTGGTAGAGGGCAGATGGTCAGCACCCAAATTTTCCTCAATGTGGGAGACGTCATTGTTAAACATACAGACGGGACCTGCGATGGGACAACTTGGATTGGTTCATTTTTTGCAATTTCACGCGGCAACGGCGGCGGAGCGACTGGCCCGGCCGGTGCGCAGGGTGATAAGAGCGGGACACGTTTCCAGTACTCCAGTAATACTGTTTCCAGCAATCCAAATGCTGGCAACTTCAAGTTAAATTCGGACACCACAACTACACCGCCAACTATTCTGTCAATCGATACGCTCAATTTGGACCTTATTGATTTCGAGGCTTACATAGCGACGTGGGATGTGGGCGGCACAGTCATTATCCGCACGAACGACAACGAAGACACATCTTTTGCCATGCTAACCATCACCTCCAAAACCTTAAAAGAGGTTGTCGGTGATGCGAACTGGTATCAGTTTGGAGTTTCACAGGTGTCTGGTCTGGGTGCGTCATATAGCTTTACTCACCAGGCTCAATGCACCATCGAATATTACGCTGCTGGCGGGTCTACAGGTGTAACAACTTTAATCGCTCAATCGGCAGACCCGGCAGATCCAGCAGATGGTAATTCCGTCACATGGATCAGCGACGGCACAGACACCGGCGACCCTGGCGACGTGATGATTAAAGTCAACGTATCAGGCGTTATCAAGACCGTAACTTTGGTTGATTTCAGCGTTGTTCCAGAGCCTGTTTAATTTTAAAAGGTAAATTATGATACCGCGCGCATTATTAAGTTCAGCTTTTACTGAGGTAGATGAAAAACCAATCCCGGTAGCAGGCGACACCGTGCTAATAGGGAATAGCGAGGGCTCTTTCGAGCCAGTAAGAACCCCATTAGATGCATTGAATGAGGTTGGCTCGCAACAGCAGTTTGCCGTATCAGGCACTGCGGTTTTAATACCGCCATCCGGCACCATAGCGCCCAATGGAACCACGACATTAGCCATCGCTTTACCGCAAACTTATGACATGGGGTTGTGGGTGTATTTGCCTGCTGGCGCTATAACCAGCGTCGGCGGCGGTGCAGAAGGTCTTTACTGGGCCGTCGCGTCGACCACTCAGATTTTGCAATTCAAGAACAACTACGTCGATCCAGATGCCGCCGAATTTATTCCTCGATCTCCCGCGACTGTTGGCAGTAATGCAACCGGTAGCGATTCTGCTTATGCGACAGTCGACAGCACCAATTTAACCATGGCTAATTTGACTATCCCTGCTGACTCAATGGGATTAAACGGGCGCGTTGATGTTGACGTGCACTTTTCGCAAATCTCAAGCGGTAATGCCATGCGTAACATGGTGCAAATAAGTGACAACGATTTAACCAGACTTAATTCATCTGCAAATCTCAGCGCCAGACATATCTCTTTCTTTCAAAATATGGGCGTAGCGAGCAAGCAGGTTGCCGGCGCAGATAGCAGCGTAGTTGCGGGCAAGACAGACCCTGCGTTGCGCTTTTCGGAAGATACCACGGCTGACATCCAACTGACTTGCAAAGGCTGGATGCATTCTGGTGAATTGGCAACCGGATATGTCCTTCTCGATTCATTAAAGTTCGAGATAACGACGGCATAAATTATGGTCGAATACTATAAAGGCAGCAGTCGAAAAATACCGATCGCTCTTGATCCGTTACGAGGAACGGCCAGCGGTGTGCCAAGTGGTGGTGGTGGCGGTGGCGGGGAATCATCACTGACACCTTTCGATTTTTCCACCGCCACAAAGCTGATGCAGACTGGCTGGGAAGATGACATAACCATTACCCAGCAATCTCCCGGAAATCAAAACGCGGATATCAAAGGAATAGATAACTCCGTGCCGGTGCCTAATAATTGGGATGTGCATTACGAACAAAGCGGTCATCTTCACGATTCACGCATTTACTATGAAGATGGTAACGCGTCAGATCGATTTGCAGAGATAGTAACGTCTCCAATAGACGCGGCAACGCGGGGTAAGGTTTTATCTTTTGAATTAACAAATGCAGCAATTTTAAAGAACGGAGTGCCGTACAAAGGCCGCGCTCAGCTTTCTGTAAGTCAGCTAACCGGACTGAAGGAAATTTACTGGAAGACCGACATGCTATTCCCTGCGGAAACGGGGAACTTAAGAAGCTTTGCGGGTACGCTTAGCTGGTTCACAATCGCGGAACTTTGGAACAACAAGGGGCAATCGGTTGATCCGTTCCGACTAACAGTTGCGATCCATAAGCCAAAAGCTGCGGTTGGGTCGGCCTTACGGTTCAGCATCCACGGCCAAGAAAAAGAAGGAGCGCGCTGGTTTCCTGGGCAAATCTGGGAGTTCACAAATGACACATTTGCCATTCCAGATGATAAATGGATGAAAATTGAGTATTACTGCCTCGAAGGCGGCGAGCCTGGTGGTGGTTCGCCGGTAGGTAGATTTGTGATGGTTGTGACGGTTGAGGGCGAGTCTCCTGAGGTCATCTTTGATATCAAAAGAGCGACACGTCATACACTGCAAGGCACGGGTGGGACTCACTCAGACTTTAATGGGTTTGAACAAATCCAAACACACAAGCTTTACGCCGGACTGAAAGAGATTACGCATATGCAAAGCCTTGGCAAAAAACTTCGCTTGTATTTCGATAATTTTGAGATTTGGTATCAATCTTGATTGGGCAAAAACAAATGGATGATCATAAAGATAAAGCGCCAGACGAGCCCCACTGCCCTATGACTCCGGAGCAAGCCAAAGCACTGCTTGAAAATCAGGAAAAACTGATGAAACAAATGGCGACAATGCAGAAGTATTTATTTGCTGGCCGGGTGGCTGTTGGCACGCTTATATGTGCCGGATTGACGTTAGATTGGCTGCGTGATCATGCGTCTATATTGAGA